>VGWX01000061.1 GCA_016873615.1 Nitrospira sp.
TAAAGAAGACAGTATTTATGGATTTTGTTGTTTACTGGAAGGAAAAAGTTTACCCTATGGTGCCTGCGGGCGCGCCGATCGATCAGATGCTCTTTGAGGAGAAGAAAGAGAAGGAAGAAAAGAAACTAAAGGCGGTGAAATAGATGAGACATACAATATCGCTCCTTGTAGAAAATAAATTTGGCGTCCTTTCCCGGATATCCGGGCTTTTCAGCGGCAGAGGATATAACATTGAGAGCCTTTCAGTTGGTGAGACAATTGATCCTCTGATATCAAACATGACAATTGTTACGAGCGGCGATGACCAGATAATAGAACAGATAACAAAGCAGCTCAATAAGCTTATTGACGTCATAAAGGTTGTTGATATAACCGAACTTGACCATGTTGAAAGAGAGATGGTCCTGATTAAAGTTGCACCGAGGCAGCAGGATAAGGCAGAGGTTCTCAGGATTACCGAGATATTCAGGGGCAGGGTCGTAGATTCAAGCCAGAAGACATATACTGTTGAGATCACCGGTGATGAAAAGAAAATAGAGGCGATCATTGAGCTTTTCAAACCAATGGGTATCAAGGAATTCGTTAGAACGGGAAAGATCGCCATTGCGCGAGAAGGCGTCAAAAAACCCTAATCTTTATTCACAGTAAGAAGTCTGTCTGCAAAGTCAATAAAATTATTCCAGGCACCGCCATCTTCAGAAAGATTTGGAGTTCAGAGGTGAGAAAAGCAGAATACAGAATATTATATTATGATAAAATAAAATTACTGAGGATAGGAATGTTCGATATTGAAAGAAAAGCAATTGACAGGGCAGCAAGAAAGTTGCAGAAACTTTTAGGTAATAACCTCGTTACTGTAGCAGTATTCGGTTCAAGGGTAAGAGGGGATTTTACCGGGGAGTCCGACTTTGATGTGCTTGTTGTTGTAAAAAACAGGACGTTGGATATTATTATGGATGTGAATGATATATTCGGCAAGGAAGAGAATAAAACAGGGGTATCATTTTCTGCTGTTATCAAACAAATGGAGACTTTCGAAAAAGAAAAGAGATTTAACACGCCATTTTATCAGAATATTAAAAAAGAGGGAGTTTTTATTTATGGTAGAGCTTAGCGCTGAAGAAAAAATAGCATTATCCGATATAAGAGCTGAAAAAGGCAAGGATATGCTTTCGGATGCTTCAGACACTTTAAAATCAGGATTATTCAAAACATCAATAAACAGGAGTTATTATGCAGCTCTGCACTCAGCCAGGTCTTTGCTGATCCTCAAGGGTATAGACCCTGTGCAGCATGAAGGCGTTAAGACAATGCTTTCCCTTCATTTTATTAAAACAAAATTACTTCCGGAAAATATTATAAAGGATTTTAAAAACCTGTTGTCTCTGAGAACAGACGTTGATTATGGTGATTTTGAATCCATTGATAAAAAAGAGGCAGAAGGCGCACTTAAGAAGGCTGTAAAATTTCTTAAAGTGATCGAACATGAGAGAAAAAGGTTAATAAGAGAGATGAATTTTCCGGCAAAGAAAGCATAACGCCCGCAAAAGAAGATTTTATTCTGCCTTAATAATCTTATAACCTGACTTAATGATTCCCTGTACCTTTTCGACGGATAAATCCTTCATGCATTTCAAATCATCACAGGTATTTTTGAAACAAGGGACACAGGCAAGATTTTCCTGAATAACTGTATGCCCTTGCCCATAGGGACCTGTTCTCACCGGATCTGTCGGCCCGAAGATAGCGAAGACAGGAATACCAAGCGCTGCAGCTATATGCATCGGACCTGAGTCATTGCTGACGATAAAATTCGCCCTGCGAATTACGGCTATCAGTTCTCTGAGATTTGTTTTGCCTGTTAATGATATAGCCCTGCCGCCTGACAGAGAAGCGATTTCATCAGCAATAGCTTTATCACTTTTGCTCCCGACAATAATTGATTTGAGAGGAAGAAAAGAAGCAAGTTTGCCGAACTTTTCTGCAGGCCATATTTTTGTCTTCCATCGTGCGCCGGGGACTATGACGATATAGTCTTTTAAAGATGAGAGATGAGGGATGAAGGATAAAGAAGAGTCAAAAGGAGGAAACGGGAAAGAGATATCTGCGATATTGCATCCTAAAGATTCAGCGATTTTCAGATATCTGTCGACGGCATGGATATTCTTTCCACCTTCAACTTTATGGGTATAGAAAACGCTGCTTCCTTCTCTTGCCTCCCTAAACCCAATTCTTACCGGAGCGCCGGTAGCAGCGGTAATGACACCACTTCTGAGAAGACCCTGAAGATCGACTACAAGGTCATATTTCCCCTGTTTTAAATTTCTAAACAACGCTTTGATTTCCCGGATTGTGCTCTTTACATTCTGAATGTTTTTCCAGGAGTCTTTATCGATTACCCATAGCTTGTTGATCATTGGATGGCTTTCAAGAATGCCTTCAAGCCCTTTTGCAATAACCCAGTGTATCTCAGATTTTGGAAAACAGTTTTTCACTGCATTCAGAAAGGGAAGGCTGTGTATGACATCACCGAGAGAGCTTGGTTTGACAATGAGTATTTTTCGGGGATTGCTTGAAAGAGTTATTTTTGCTTTATTATCCAATTGACTGCCTCTGTAAGATTCTTCGCAGTAAAATCAGCATCCTCTGATTCTTTCAATTCTCCTGTCTGAACCAGTATGCCTTTTGCACCGACAGCCTTAGCAAGGAGCAAGTCAGCTTCTTTGTCGCCAACTATGTATGATTTTCTCAGGTTGATTCCATGTTGAGCCCTTGCTCTGAGAAGCATCTCTGGCTCAGGTTTCCTGCACGGGCAATGTTCATCAGGATGATGCGGGCAGTAATAGAAATCATCAAAGCCAAACCTTTGCATGAATATGGAATTGGCTTCTTTTACGAATGCTTCATTAACGATACCCCGTGCAATACCTGACTGGTTGCTGATGCCGATCACTTTAAATCCTTTTTCTTTCAGAAGTCTCACGTTATCAATGTCCGTGAAAATATGAAAATCATCCATTGTATTGATATATCCCGTATCATGATTTAATGTCCCGTCTCTGTCAAAAAATACTGCAGGGTTATTAGGCAGTATCTTTTTAATATCATAATAAACTTCATCTGATGTTATCGCATACATGCATCTCAGGTCATTTGTTTTACATGAGCGCTCAAAACATGGACTGCATGAGAGATCAGGCTTTATTACTATGTAGTTATTCCCATCAACTCCGGGAGGCGGACCTGTTAATACAGGATCGGTTGACCCGAATATTGCTATCAGAGGTGTTCTGACTGCGTATGCAATATGCATTGGTCCTGAATCATTTGTGACAAAGACATCACATTCTGAAGCCAGAGAAATAAGCTCTCTGAGGGATGTCTTTCCAGCCAGGCTTAGGAGTGAGTCCGGTGTCCGGAAGCCGGGTATCACTTTTTTGTATATCTCATCTGCGATATCGACTTCTGTCTTTCCACCAAAAATAATCGCACTTCCACCTGTATCACTTATAAACCAGTTTGCAATTTCGGCAAACCTGTCAGGAAACCATCTCTTTGCCGAGCCATATGTAGCGCCAGGGTTAACCGCTAATATTGGTTTCCGCATGTGGTTTAACATTTCCCGCGCATGCAATCTCTCTTCAGGCTTAAGGAAGATGTATGGTTCTGAATAGTCTGCTTTTAATCCTAACTGCTCAACAAGGTTCAGGTAGTAATAAATTTGATGTGTCGTATCTTTAGTATGAGGCAGCGGCAGTGCAGATGTTAAAAGAAAGCCTCTGCCATCACTGTTATATCCAAAACGGTTCTTTATCCCCGCAAGAAATGTAATCAGGGCGGCATCAAAGGCATTCTGTAACAGGATAGCACTGCAAAAATCCTTTTTGTTCAACATCCTTGAGAGTTTCAGCTTTCCGATAATCCCTTTGTGTTTATCATCATAGAGAATAATTTCATCAATATTCGGATTATTCTCAAAAACAGGAGCTACCCATGGTTTTAAGAGGATAGAGATTTTTGTCTCCGGCAGCGCCTTTCTCAAAGCCGTTAATGCCGGGAGCGTCATAACCCCATCCCCAATCCAGTTTACCCCTCTGACGAGAAGGTTCCTGCAGGACCTGTCAAACATAAATTATTGTAACATTTCGTTTGAAAACCATTTCCTGTCATTTCGATTTTCCGTCATTCCGACTTGTTCGGAATCCTTTTTATTATGAGGTGATAAGGCCAAGAAAGATTCCCGACAAGCGGGAATGACAACGGAAATAAGAGTTAGAGCTTTTATTTACTTGAGATGTAATAGTATCAACGCTATACTTTAGCTATGTACAAAAGGATCCTTGCTGCGGTGAACGAGTTTACCAATTCAGAGATAGCAGCGAGGTATGCCACAGCCCTTGCGAAATCCAGCCAGGCCAAGCTTTCACTGGTATTTGTTGCTGAAGATAAACTGAACAGAGACGCATTCAGACATGCTGAGAATGCGCTTGAGAGGCTCTTCATGGATGCTCAGGAACAGGACATTGAGGTCGAAAGTATAACTGAAAAGGGAAGTCCATTCGAAAAAATAAGTGATATTGTGAGGAAAGGCAGAATTGATATTGTTTTTACAGCTACAAGAAGAGAGGATATTGAGAAAAGGTATTTTACAAAAACACTTGCAAGAGAGTTCATGCTTAAACTGCCGTGTTCTGTGGCAATGGCAAGGATAGTCCGCATGGCAAGGACACATCCCAAAAATATTCTTGTGCCGTTGAGGGGGCAAATGACTCATCTTGAAGAAAGAGGGTGCTTTGCAGCAAGGCTTGCAGAGGTGTTCAATGCCTCAGTAACGCTTTTCCACTTATCAAATCCTATAACAAGCTTTTTCCATGGAGAGATTCACCTGAAACCTGCACAGAGAGACAAGCGAATCCCGAGAGATATAGAACAGTTCACCGAATGCTTATACAGGTATCAAATACGCCATGAGAAAAAGACAGGGTATGGCGCTGTTTCAAGATCTATAACCATAGAAGCTGCCCATAAACGAAATGATCTAATTATAATGGGAGCAAGCGAACGGACTCTTTTGAGAAGCATTGTAAGCGGCAATCCTGTTGAAGAAGTCCTCCGGGAAACTCCATCGAATCTGATAATACTTAAACCAAGACTCGAACATCTGTGAAAATACAGAGCCTGTCAGAAGCAGAAGTTTTAAGAACTCTTGTTACTTCAGATAAAGGTCTATCTCATGAAGACGCTCAGAGACGTCTAAATGAGTATGGTCTTAATGAAATAAAGGATGTCAGAAAAAAGCCTCTTTATTTAAAGCTTGTATCTCAATTCATTCATTTCCTGGCCATCCTCCTATGGATTGCCGCTGCCTTGAGTTTTTTATCAGACTATCTCCATCCCGGGGAAAGTATGTTTACCCTCGGTTTTGCAATCATAGCGGTTATATTTATAAATGCGGTTTTTACTTTTATTCAGGAAAACCGTGCTGAAAAAGCGGTTGAAGCTCTCAAGAAGATGTTGCCTTTTTATGTAAAGGTTTTCAGGGACGGAAATGAAAAAGAGATTCACGCAAGAGAAGTTGTCCCTGGCGATGTTTTTCTCTTGAATGAAGGGGATAAGATTCCTGCAGATTCGAGACTTATAGACGCCTCTGAATTAAAGGTGAATAATGCACCTCTCACAGGTGAATCCGAACCGGTGTTGCGGGATCCAAGGGCTTTTGATGGTGAACTTATCGAAAGTGCGAATATCCTTTTTGCAGGGACAACGGTTATCAGTGGCTCGGGAAAGGCAGTAGCATTTGCAACAGGGATGACTACGGAGTTTGGCCGTATCGCTCACTTAACAAGCGCTGTTGAGGCAGGGAGAAGCCCTCTCCAGAAAGAGATTACAAGAGCTACGAGACTTGTTGCCACAATAGCTTCAGCAGTTGGTCTGACATTTTTTGTCCTCGGTTTTTTAATAGGCAGAAATTTCTGGGACAATTTTATATTTGCTATCGGAATAACAGTTGCCCTTATCCCTGAAGGCATGCTTCCCACAATGACGCTCTCTCTTGCAATGGGAAGTCAGAGGATGGCGAAGAGAAAGGCGTTAATAAAAACGCTTACGTCTGTTGAGACACTCGGCGCTGTAACCGTCATCTGCACAGATAAGACAGGCACACTTACACAGAATAAAATGGCTGTAACAAAATTATGGGTCAATGACAAGATAGTTGATGTAAAAGATTTATATTTATATAAGGATAAAATATATGAACTCTTAAGAATAGCCTCTCATTGCAACAACGCACGATTTATGGACGGGCAATATAAGGGCGAGCCGACTGAAGTTGCGCTTCTTAAAGCTGTGAGGGAAGCCCTTGGGGATTTAAAGTCGGAACGGATAAAAGAGATTCCGTTTGATTCAGAGCGGAAACGGATGACGACAGTTAACCTGATCGAAGGGAAAGTATTTGTTTTTACAAAGGGGGCTACAGAAGGGCTTTTGCCTTTATGCAGTCACTTGCTGATGAACGGAGAAAAAGCGCCTGCGGACGAAGACCTCAGAAAAAATGTTATTGATGCATCTCATGCAATGATGGATATGGGACTGAGGGTGCTCTCATTTGCTTTCAGAGAGATAGAAAGCATTAATAATATAAGCATGGTTAAGGGGGCAGACATTGAAAATAACATGGTCTTTGCCGGGTTGATCGGCCTTGAAGACCCTCCAAGGCCGGAAGTTCCTGAAGCAATAAAAAAATGCACTGAAGCAGGGATAAAAGTAATCATGATTACCGGAGACGGGAGCAGGACTGCGGGTTCAATTGCAAGGGAAATAGGTCTTATTAAAGGCGCCCCTGTTGTCGTTGAAGGACATGGATTCAATCAGATGAGTGATACTGAATTGAGAGCAAAACTCCTGGAAAAAGAAGTCATATTTGCACGGATGACGCCGAAAGATAAAATGAGGATAGTCTCGATCTTAAAAGATGAAGGTGAGATTGTTGCTGTAACAGGTGATGGTGTGAATGATGCACCTGCGCTCAAGAAGGCAGATATCGGCATAGCAATGGGAATGTCAGGCGCTGATGTGGCAAAAGAGGCCTCGGACATGATTCTCCTTGACGACAATTTTGCGACTATTGTCAATGCAGTTGAGGAGGGCAGAACAGTATATGAGAATATAAGAAAATTCATCACCTATATCTTTGCATCGAATATACCGGAGGCAGTGCCCTATCTTGCTTATATCCTATTTAAAATCCCGCTTCCTCTGACAATAATCCAGATACTTGCAGTAGACCTCGGTACTGATATGCTTCCTGCGCTTGCGCTTGGCGCAGAGAAGCCAACACCCGGGGTAATGAAAAAGCCCCCGAGAAAACTCGGGGAGAAGCTGTTAGATATGCCTGTTATCACAAGGGCATACCTGTTTCTTGGTCCGATAGAGGCTATCGCATGTATGTTCGGATTTTTCTGGGTTTTGAATAATGGCGGATGGATATGGGGAGTAATGCTCCATCCAAATGACATGCTTTATCTCCAGGCAACAACTGCATGTTTTACCGCAATAATAATTACTCAGACAGCGAATGTTTTTGCTTGCCGTTCATCAAAAGAATCTGTTTTCAGCATCGGAATATTTTCAAACAGGCTTATATTCTATGGTATCATGGCTGAACTCCTGCTTCAGATGTTTATCGTCTACCATCCCTTTGGAAACAGGATTTTCGGAACAGCTCCTTTAGGTCCGGATGTATGGCTGATTCTTATTCCCTTCAGCATTCTGTTGCTTGCAGCAGAAGAACTGAGGAAAGTTTATGTAAGGAAACATGAAGTTAAATAAAAGTCAGCTGTCCCTTTTGCCCGGATCATTATTTTTTCAATCGGATGACTTTTTCAGTATTCTCCAGTATCAGTTGGGAAAAACCGTGTGCCCGCTTTATTCTCACATCTTTGTCAAAAGGATTTTTTGTCTTGCATATCTTTATATATTCCTCGAGTGTAATATCATGGGTAACCAGTGGAAGATGCGGCCAATTGTCGATGGGGATAGGGAAATCAGTGCCGTGCACAAGCCACTCAGATGGGAATGTTTCCACAATCTCCTGGATATAGGGGAGTCTTGTTGATAATGACAATGCAGAGGTATCCGCCCAGAGCCTTATATTGTTGTCAGTATTGTAATCTTCCATAAATCTGTGAAAATCCTTCATTACATTCCGGTCAAACACAGGGAAGACAGGTGAAGCACAATGTGCCGCAATAACAATTACGCCGCACTCAAGAGGCTTTTCGAGATTCCTATAATGATCAAGATGTTTGTTCCGTATCCCTTCGGGGAAGGAATATTCGGGGCCGACGTGACAGAGTAAAGGCATATTATTTTCAGTCAATGCATTGTAAAAATCTTTATGTCTATCATCTTTCAGTTTTATGTGCTGCGTTGAAGGGATGAGCTTAACAAGGACTGCTTCAGTCTGGTTAAGTACATATTCGAGCTCTGATTCCCAGTCTTTTCTATTAGGGCTTACCGATGCTCCAAAGAAAAACCTTTTGGCTGATCCTTCATCCTGCAGCCGCCTATTCAACTCCTTAACTTTCCCTGATAGAAACCTGTTTGAAATCCACAAGTCTGTTTTACGTTCATCGAGATCTCCTGTCCTTGGTGAATAGACCGCATCAAGGGCGAAAAGAATGATCCCATCAATTTCTTCAGACGTAAGCAGCAATTTATGAATAAATCCGAAATATTCATCTGTTGAAATTGTACGGTCATTATTCAAATCAGCTTCCATCCTCACCAGGTCATCTTCAAGCAGGTTATAGAGAATCCTCGTAAACCAGTGCTGATTGTCCTCTGCATTAAAATAGACTTCTTTGTCGACCTTGCGTATATCAGTTCCCTTGCCAGTGGCATGACAATGTATGTCTATCCTCATATTCTTTCCTCTCAGTTAGAAGTCATACAATTTATTTTCAAAAGATGCCTATAATTCTATATATTCTTTGCTGCACTTCCACCAAAGACTATTTTCAAAAAGTATTATTAAATGAATTCCCTTTCTTTGCCCTTGCCATATACGATTACGTTAAAATCTCCCAATTATTTATACTTCAGAACCTTTTCAGTGTGATGTGCATGGTATCTTCCACACCGATTTAAACCTTAAACACTCCCGTATCTACCCACTCCTTCTTTAATATCGACCAGAAGTCTTCGGCAAGTCCTTTCAGAACATATTCATAGGGAAGCCAGCCGTAGCCGGCGTCTCCCCATCCTGTTCCCCATGAGTTTCTTATAAGGAGTGCGCCTGTTGTTTCAAACCCGCATTTGCCTATATTTTTGATTTTCATCTTATCATCGTATCCAACTGCAATAATCGCGTGTCCGCCCTCTATCTTTTCACCTTTACATGGATAGGGAATCCTTCCTGCCTTATCAGCCTGAGCTATGGAACTATAGACAGTGAAACCAAACATAGAGGGATGGCCTGCTGCAAGGTATGTCTTTATTCTGGTCAGCAAGACATCAGGTGGTGTTGCAGGAGGATCATGCCTGTAATATTTTATAGTCTGGTAGTTTTGCGCAAAGGCATAACAGAATGCAGTCGGTTCCTTATCGAAATCAGCTATTACATAGGGCCAGTATTCTTCCGGAGGGACGCCAAAAAGAACTAACCCGCCCATTGTGTTTCTAAGAAATGCACCTGTATCCCCGGTCCAATGCGAGAGGTTACGGCTTACCTTATAAAGGAAGAGGCGTGACGCATCAATGTGTTTTCCGAATGCTCTCTTCTCATAGTATTCCACCACTCCAACACCTGCATGGGCAGTGCAGGAACCAAGAGAACCCTGATCCTCTATAGGCGAGCACCAGGCCCTTAAATCCTGTGATGCTGGAATCTTTACACCAGCTTTCAGAACGCGTGTTGGTACAAGTACTTTATTGATCTCTTTATGCTCCTCTGTGTAATCCCTGAAATCCGGATAGTCGGGAAGCCAACCCATGCCTGATATTTCACTAAAATGATGCATAACCCCTCCTTTTCAGAAACATTGTTTAATATCTTAATAAAATTAGCATATGCTAATTTTATTATATAGAATAAAATTTAAATGTAAAGCAATATTTTTAGTTAAGTTATCTGTTTGGATATTTTTATCGAAAGTTTTTTTTGATATAAATTGGCATGTTGGAAGGATACGCAGCTTTCATCATTCTTTTTCTGATAAGTGTAAATTCATGTAAACAGTATAAATAATAATTATCTTATGCTTAAGTATTATGGAGGGGATATTAAAAGCGGTTTTTTCAGTCTAATGAATCTTGAATGTAAAAAGGCGGAGAAATAACTAAGGAGATTTATCGATTAGTGCTATGATGGAATCGGCATCTTTGTAACCGGGGATAACAAGGCCATTCGGAAGAATCATTGCAGGGGTGCCTCTTATGCCAAGTTTTTCAGCAAGTTTTATATTGTCATCAAGTGCAGTTGTCTGACACTTTGGCGCAGGAAGGGTTTTCTTTGCAAATGCATCCTCAAGGAGGGCGAGGGATTTTTCACATACTATTGTTTTAGATTTCTCATATGCACCTTTGTGCATTGGCAGCGGATACATTTTTATAAAAAAGGCAATATCTTTTCTCTTCTCTATGACCTTCTTCATCTCCTGATGAAGTTTTTCACAGTAGGGTCAGTCAGGGTCATCGAAGACAATGACACGATACTTCGCATCCTTCTCTCCTACGACAAGTGCGTCATCCAGTGGAATTGTTGATACATCAACTTTATTTAGTTCGCTGGTCCTCTCCTGTGTCAAATTTGTTTTTGTCTTCAAGTCTATAATAGAGCCAAAAACAGCGAAATTTCTGGAGGAATCAAGATAGATAACCCCTTTCTGTCCTTTCGCTTCTACCGCTATCTCCCATAATCCCTGGATCTTTGCCGGACGAACCTCGATAATCTTTACATCAGGGATTACGTCCTTTAGTGCATTTTGCGCATCTTCATTTGTTATCTTCGCGCTCTCTTCTGCGCCAAAGACGTAGGGAATATTTGAGATTATGGCTGTAGTTGCCAGGAGAAGAATTATAAGTAATTTTTGCATTGAATAGGATAACATACTTCTATAATAAAAAGTAAATAAAAATTTCATAAACATCAATTTGTATAAATAGTTTGATCATAGTTCCTTGAGCCTTTCAGTCTGGTAATGGGCAATCAGGCTTTCCAGTATCTCATCAATGTCTCCCTCAAGCACGCGGTCAAGTTTATGAAGTGTAAAGCCGATCCTGTGGTCAGTAACGCGGTTCTGAGGGAAATTGTATGTCCTTATCTTTTCACTCCTGTCTCCTGAACCTACCTGTGATTTCCTATCTGACGCCCTCTCTTTTTCCTGCCTTTCCATCTCGATTTCATAAAGCCTTGAACGGAGAACCTTCATGGCTTTTTCCCTGTTCTTGATCTGTGAGCGTTCGTCCTGGCACTGGACAACCAGTCCTGTAGGGACATGGACAATCCTGACGGCAGAATATGTGGTGTTAACCCCCTGTCCACCGGGACCTGAGGAGCAGAAGGTATCTACTCTGAGATCTTTTTCTTCAACCTTAATGTCAACCTCCTGGGCTTCGGGCAGGACAGCAACTGTTGCTGCAGATGTATGAATCCTTCCGGAGGCTTCTGTGACAGGCACCCGTTGAACTCTGTGAACGCCGCTTTCATACTTGAGCCTGCTGTATGCGTTTTTGCCCAATATTGAAATTATTACTTCCTTGATCCCCCCAATGCCTGTTGAGTTAAGATCAATTGTCTCAACCTTCCATCTTCTTTGTTCAGCGTATTTCATATACATGCGGAGGAGCTCTGCTGCAAAGAGGGCAGCTTCTTCACCGCCGGTGCCTGCCCGTATCTCAAGTATTACATTCTTTTCATCACGGGGATCTTTTGGAAGCAGCATGAGCCTGAGTTCTTCTTCTATCCTGATTTTTTTCTCTCTGAGTTCATGAAGTTCTGCCTCTGCAAGTTCACGCAGTTCTACGTCGCCGCTTTTCAGGATATCTTCCGCGCCTTCAATATCAGAGAGGAGCTTGTTGTATTCCCTTATCTTCCCGACAAGCGGCAGAAGATCAGACTGTTCTTTTGAGTATTTCTGGAGTTCAGAGGGTTTTGAGAAGATCTCCGGCTCCATCAGCAGTCTCGTCAATTCTTCATATTTGTTTTCTATGGTTTTAAGTTTCTCAAACATCTGCGTCCTCAAGTACAAGAACTTCTTCGAGCGCTTTGATAGCTACCTCGATCTGTGCTTCGTCAGGCTCTCTTGTTGTGAGCCGCTGCAAAAGTAACCCGGGCTGTATTAATAGATGCATAATCCGATTATGTTTCATCTTTGCAGAGAGTTTGAGAAATTCATATGAGAGGCCTGCAATCAAGGGAATGAGGACGAGCCTTGAAAGGAATTTATAAATGAACGACCATGACTGCGGAATAAATGAAAATGTAAAAATACTTATGACCATAACAATAAGAAGAAAACTCGTTCCGCAGCGTGGGTGCAGGGGGCTGTAATCTTTTATATTCTTTAACGTCAGCTCTCTCTCATTCTCATAAGCATGGATTACTTTGTGCTCAGCGCCGTGGTACTCGAATATCCTCCTCATTTCTTTCCATGTGCCGATTGCAATAATATAGAGCAGAAAAATGAATACCCTGATGATGCCGTCAACAAGATTGAACATGAATGAGCTTGTTGCTACAGACGCAAATACAGATCCGAGGAGTTTTGTTGCATACAGGGGAAGGAGTATAAAAAGGGTTATCCCTAAAATAATGGATAAACCGATGGTAGCGGTGATCGCAACAGGACTTAAAGGTTTCCCTCCTTCCTCTTCATACGCCTTGTTTGCCGAAAACTCAATCGCCTTAATGCCGATAAACATAGCGTGAAACAGGGCAATAAAACCCCTTAGTATGGGGAGACGCAGAATCTTCGGAAGTTCTGAGAGCTCCTCCTTTTTTACGTGGATTTCCCCTTTAGGGCCCCGGACAGCAACTGTCCAGCCCTTTTTGCCCTTCATCATGACGCCTTCAATAACTGCCTGTCCGCCTACGTTTTTCATATCAAATTCTAAACCACAGAGAACACAGAGGAAAGATCAGGTAATATAGTATTCATTGAGTAAAAACAATGAGTTCACCGGGCAGAAGATGTAAGGATATCGTATTGATTCTACGAGGTGTAGTTTTTACTCTGTGTGCTCTGTGGTTAATCGCCTTTCTTTTATCTCGTTATCAAAAAAAAGCCGTTAGCCATGAAACAATAGACTAACGACTTATTCCCTGTTAGCGTATTTACTTTTTGGCGCGCGCAGCTTCAGCCTTTGCGTACTTTCTCTTGAACTTCTCTACTCTTCCTTCAGCGTCAACGATCTTCTGTTTCCCTGTGAAAAAAGGATGACACTTAGAGCAGATATCTACCTGGATCTGCTGCCTTGTTGACCTTGTTGTGAATTTCTCACCGCAGGCACAGACAACCACCGTTTCATTATATGCCGGATGAATACCTTCTTTCAAACTGAACCTCCTTAGAATTAGGTTAAGCTATATATTAATAAATTGAATGTATTTTTCGCAAGATACCTTGTAGGAAAATATTATAGCTGGTATTATTTAGAGTATGAATATACCAGAACTGCTTGAAATAATAAAGAAAACCGAATCGCCATTGAAAAGGCAACTTCTGATGGTCGGGCTCATTACAAGTCTTCTTGAACAGAAAGGTAAAGAGGCTCCGATTATAATAGGAGGCTGTGCGCTGTCTTATTACACAAGAGAAGTTTATTTTACCGCTGACATTGATTTGGCTTATGCGAATAGAGAAGATTTAAATATTATTTTGAAAGATATTGGATTTGAACAGCAGGGAAGATACTGGCTCAACAATGAACTGAAGATAGCGGTTGAAGCTCCTGCATCGGTTTTGGTCGGAGAAGACGCTCCTATTGAAATTGTTGAATTAGGCGAAGGCCTTACATGCAGAATTATTAGCATAGAAGATTTAATAATGGACCGTCTTAATGCATGTAAATACTGGAAATCGGCTATAGACTGTGAAATGGTAGAACTTCTTATGAAAAAATACGCTCAAGAATTAGACTGGTCTTATCTTAAAAAAAGGGCGGTTTTGCCTGAAAATAATACACTATCAGAGCTTATTGAATGTAAGACAAAGGTCGAGAAATGAAGATTAGAAGAAAAAAGTATGAAGATATATCACCGGTAGAATTTCTTGTGCTCAGGGATAAAATGGGACTCAAAAGATACAGGAAGACTGTTAAAAGAGATGAGGAAGAAAGAAAAATTCTTTTTGAACTCGGCATAAAAAAGATAGAAGAAAAGGAAAAGGATGATTTTATTCTTTTGGGATATAGAAGGAGAAAAGTAAAAATTCTATGAGGAGCTATCGTAAAGAACTCTGGTTTCATGCCCCGACCCGCAGGGCCTTTATAAATATCACGCCGGAGATTGAGAAATGTCTCAGGGAGAGTGATATTAAGGAGGGTCTAATTCTTGTCAATGCCATGCATATAACCGCATCTGTTTTTATAAACGACGATGAATCAGGACTTCACCATGATTATGATGTCTGGCTTGAGAAACTCGCGCCCCATGAACCGGTTTCTCAATACCGTCATAACGTCGGAGAGGATAATGCCGATGCCCATATGAAGCGCCAGATCATGGGCAGGGAGGTTGTGGTCGCTGTCACAAATGGGAAACTCGACTTCGGACCATGGGAACAGATATTTTACGGTGAATTCGACGGCAGACGGAAGAAAAGGGTATTAGTAAAAATAATTGGGGAGTAAAGTTGGCGTTGCTTCCTTCATGTAAGCTTCCTGAATAAATTTGTTAAAATAGTAAATATGTCGAATAATAATAAATAAGCGTAAAGGAGTTGCGATATGGTGAAAAAATTAATTTTAGCAGTCTTAATCATTATCTATTTAACAGTATTAGCAGGCTGCCACACAATTCATGGAGTAGGACAGGATATCGAAAGTGCCGGAGAATCCATTCAAAAAGCTACTGATAAAAAATAAGTCCATTTAGTAATTCTTGTATTTTAAGGGTGTTAATAATTATGAACGTGGTATGAAGAAACTTGCTATAACCATGGGAGACCCGGGAGGGATAGGTCCGGAGATAATCCTAAAAGCGCTCAGTTCTCCTGAAGTCAGAAATCATTGTGCCCCGATAGTTATCGGTGATTCATCTGTTATGGAAGAAGCATTAAGCCTTTG
>VGWX01000062.1 GCA_016873615.1 Nitrospira sp.
TTGCTTGAAATTAAAAGTCTTTTTAAAGTTTAAAATACCTCTGTGAACTCTGTGGTTTAATCCAAATGCATTTTTTGGATTAATATTGCCCTTTTACGCTATTTAAGAATATATGTTTTAATATGTTTTATCATTAATAAAATATAGCAAAAGATAAATAAAATAGGCTAAATATTGGGCGATATGAAATACTTGACATTTAAAAATAGCATATGCTAATTTATATCTGAGGTCTGGTCAACCTCTCATATCCTCTGGGCAATAACAGGTGCATCTCAGAGGTCTCTCTTGGGGTAGGGCAGGAAGATCCTGCCCTGCTTTTTTTTGAAATCCAAAAAATTATACCTACCCCTGCAACAATCCCTTTACAGGAAATTTTATATTTTTCAAAAATATAAATCTCATTTATTATATGAGGACACTTAATGAAGTAAAATCTTCTGATTAGCGATAAGGTTTTAAACGAGGTTAACTATGGACCCTCTCACTCACGGACTTGCAGGCACAGCAATCTTCAACCTTGGCTTCAGGCGAAAGGCAGCCTTTTGGGTATTGCTCCTTTCATCTCTTGCGCCTGATTTTGACTATATAACAAGATTCTGGGGTGTGGATGTTTTCCTGAGATATCACAGAGGTATAACCCACAGCATATTTGCTTCGATCATTATATCAATGATCATCGGATTTATATTCGGCAGGAAAAAAGATTTTATTTACTATTCTTTTATTGCATTTCTCGCATATACTGCTCATCTCTTTATGGATCTCACAAACCAGTACGGCATAAGGATCCTCGCGCCGCTCGACTGGCATCCGTACTCCCTTGACCTTATGTTTATTATTGATCCATATATCACAGCCGCGCTGCTCCTGTCCGTAATTTTGTCTAATGTTATTAAAAAAAGGACTGCTCTTATTGCACTCATTACAGTATTTGTGGTCATTACCTATGCAGGCGTACGATATTATCTTCACGGCATTACAAGAGATTTTTTAAGGGACCGGCTTGATGCAAATACATACAAGGTATGTCCCCTGCCGAATGATTTCCTCAGATGGTGGTTTATTGCAAAATCGGGCAATGAAATCAAAGTCGGGTTTGCAGATTTGTTCACCCAGAGAATATGCATTCAGGAGACTTACTGGACTAACAATAATGATCCGCTTATCGAAAGATCAAAGGATACCAGAGTTGTTCATAATTTCCTGTATTTTGCCAAATATCCCTATGCAGAGGTTTTGAGGGAAAAGGAGAAGACGATTGTCATCTGGCGCGAACTTGCATACTCATTCAGGGCAGGAGAGCATTTCGTAGCAAAAGTGATATATGATAAAGAAGGAAGGGTGCTGGATTCATATTGCAAATTATGAGCATTCAGGTGCTTGCTTTGATCATTTGAATTTAAAAATCTATCTGTGGCGCCTTATCATCATTTTAATAATTGGAAGATTCGGGTTAATATATGTCAATTATAGACAATTAAAGGAATAAAAAGCATTGGAAGTAATTATCATAGTTGCGGTAGTAATTATTCTATTTGTTGTATTCCCGAAGATAAAAAGAAATATCGGAAAGACAGCAAAGAAAAAAAAATGATAGATCACATTTTGGAAGTAATCCACGGAAACTTTCAGCAATCAGCCAGGGATAGGATATAATAAAATAACGAGAGAAACAATCAGCCTGAAAAATCTTTTGCGCTGACTGCTGAAATAACAGGGAGGGGAAATGACTGAATTGCCGATTTTGGATGCAACAGTGGTATCTGCAGTTAAGAATCTCAGGGACAACATAAAAAACGATATTGATCAGTTTAACAGCATGGAGCAAATTGCAGAATTGGTTTATGAACATAAGTTAGTTGGGAAAAAAGCCTATAAAACACTTTTGCAATCTGTCTGTGATCTGCTCGGGGAAAAAGGATATCCTCAAACAGCTGATTTTTTTGTAAAACACTGGCGTCTATAATCAAAGGATTGCCCGCAGTTCTGCTGTGTGGTGATCCTTTGATTATAAAATCAGATTACTGGTAGACCATCGAAGCAATCTTGACGGTAAGGTCTCCGAGCATGTTTGTATAACTGCCCATCTCATTGTCATACCAGCCATAAATTACAGCCTGGGTGATAGGGATTTCAATAGCAGCAGGGAGTTGTTTCAATACGTCAGCAGGAAGTTTGGAGAATTTGGAAAGGTCGAGCGTTGCGAAAGCTGTCCTTGTGTGTGTCTCATGCCCTTCAATAATTGTGGCCGGACCAAAATGTCCGATGATATCTGAAGATACATTCTGCTCTTCAGTGTATTTGATATACCCTCTCTTTTCCTTCTGCTCTGCATCACGATAAATGCCGTTGATGAGGTTTCTGCTGATCGCCGGGCCGCCGACTTCATCGGAAAAGGTTACTACAAGTATTATAAGAGAACCAGAGGAGGTTGGGATACGTACCGACTCAGCGCTGAAACCTATCTGTCTCATTTCAGGAATAACGAGTTCTAATGTCTTGGCAGCTCCTGTAGTAGTCAGAATGATATTATTCATGATGCTCCTGTTTTTTCGCAGATCAGTTGCGCCTGCACCTGGAAGCCTGTCAAGAACTTCCTGGGTTCCGGTTGCAGCATGAACTGTTGCCATTGAGGCGTTCAGTATCTTTTTAGGACCAAAATAATCCAGAAGCGGTTTAATCATGTATGCAAGACAGGTGGTGGTACATGAGGCAGCTGAAATAATGTGATGTTTTGAATTGTCATACTGATCATCATTTATGCCGATTACGACAGTCGTTGCATCAAGGGGCATTTGAATGCCTTTTTCCCTGAGCTTGAAAGGAGCAGAGACAATAACTTTTTCGGCTCCGGATTCTAAATGACCGCGTGCAGCGCCTTCTTTGGCATCATGAGGAGTTGCAGGGTCTTTAAACTTTCCTGTCGCCTCAACAACGACCTTGGCTCCATGCTCTTTCCATGGAATGTTTCTCGGATTCCTCGATTCCCTGAGAACAGTTACCGGAATGCCGTCTATAAGCATCTTTCCCTTTTCTTCATCAATATTTTCGATGATTCTCTTTGCCTTATATCCATGAAGATACTGATGCAATGACCCGTATGTGGAATCCTTTTCGATATAAAGAGCGACATCATCAAGCCTGGTTCCTGCTTTTCGTCCGATGTTTACAATAATTTCAGAAAAATATTTTCTGCCGATGTGATTCCAGAGTGTCAGCTTTCCAATTCTTCCCAACCCATTGATGCCAAGCACAGGCTTTTTACCAGAGATCATTTCTTTTTTCTCCTTTCAGCCGTGTTATTGAATTATTGCTGTTAATGTTTCTTTATACATATTATCCCAATTATGCAGATCTTACAACTTGGTTGCTGTCCCTGCCTTTATCTCTTTAACCTGATGCCGGCCCAGGTAAACCGAGCCGTTTCGTCCATCTATGCTCAGAAAATCCCCGACTTTAATCAAGGTCTCATTAAGCTTGCATTGTTTTTCCTGCTCCCAGACAAATAAATTATTGCAGCTGACAACACAGGTTTTTCCCAGCCGGTTAGCGATAATGGAAGCGTGGGAGGTAGACCCTCCGCGGGCTGTCAGCAGGCCGTCTGTTGCAGAGATATGTCTGATATCATCAGGAACAGTGTCTGAACGAATCAGGATCAATGGGGTGGAAGGGTCTTTTTCCCTAAGTTCCCGTATTTCATCCAAATCAAAGACAACCCTGCCGCTCATTGCGCCGCCACCAACACCAATGCCTCTGGAGAGGTAGTGCGAGGAAAGATCCCTTGAAGGGACAAAGGCCATGAAGCTCTCTTTTCTTGTAACAGACATATCCCGTGTTTGTAGGAAATAGAGCTTATCGCTGCTTTTTCCTTCAAAGGTGAATTCAATTTCCTGGGCTCCCCACCTTTGTGTATAGATCAGATCTTTGCTTATCTTGAGCAACGCATTATAGATTTCCGGAAAGCTGTCTTCGAATGAAATTTCTGATTCCCTGTCTTCAAAAGGTTTTTGTTCATTTGATACAGGCAAAGTCCTTACCAGTCCGGAAACTATATCCTCGCCCTGTGCGCCGATGGCAAAATCACCCCACAGCATGACCCTGTCCCCGGATTCCTGGGGATTACGGGTGAAAAGTACGCCGGTGCCGGAATTGATGTCCAGATTGCCGTAAGCCATTGCCTGTACAATGACAGCCGTGCCCCAGTTTTCAGAAATCCCCATTATTTCACGGTAAGCCTGGGCCTTTTTGGAGACCCACGATTTAAATACCTGTTCGATTGCTATCTGTAACTGGGTCTTGGGGTCATCGGTTATTTCTATTCCTTTGGATTTAACTGTTTCACGATAAGCTAATGCCAGTTCCCTCATCTGCTCCGCTGTAAACTGGATTTTTCTGAGCACCTTGTATTTTCCTTTATGGGAGTTCATGATCTCATCGAAGCTGTCCCTCTCTATGCCAAAAGACATTCCCCAGCATTGAAGAAAACGACGATAACAATCCCATACGAACCAGGGCCTGAATGTCTGCTTAAGCAATCCGTTACAGACAGATTCATTGATTCCGACATTGAGAAAAGAGATCATCATGCCGGGCATCGAGATTGCGCCACCGCTTCTTACAGATACAAGCAAGGGATTTTCAGGATCGCCAAATACCCTTCCGGTCTGTTTTTCGAGAATGGCAAGCTGTTCTTTGATGCCTTCATTAAGGTGCTCCCTGACGTATCTGAAACTGCTGATAGCTTTTTCGCAGCGGAAGACTTCGGTGGTAATAATAAATCCCGGAGGAACCGGTATGCCCAGTGAAGCCAACTTAATGAGATTATATCCTTTATTCCCCAGATGGATCCTGTCGTTTGTGGCTGCATTAGGATTATGTACGCCGGAAAGCGCTTTTTGGGGATCATAGCTCATGAGAAGGTCCAGATTCTGCACATCCAGTCCCTCTGCCTGTTCAAAGAGTGTTTTCAGTATCCTGCTTATAAAGATATCAAGTTGCTGGAGTCCGAATGAGCCTGCAACGACCTCCCTGAGAAACTGTTCTGATATCTTATTGATAAATTCAGACTCGTTCCGGTCGGCATTAGTTTGAAGATATTTGGGCAGTATATGTCCTGTGCCAAGCAGGGGAATAATCTGTTTGAGATTGTTCTTGAAAATGCCGCTGTAATAGGTGTTGAGAATATCCTGAACAGCTTCAGAGAATCCCCTGAATATATCTATGTATTGAGAAAAGGAGAACCTTCTCACTTCAAGTGCAACGGATAAGAGTTCCAGCGCATTTTCCAGCTTGTTCGAGGATATTCCATCAAGCTGAAGCGCCTTAAAGAATAAATTCACATACTTCTGGATCTTGAAAAGGGTGGCCCTTGTAATGAATTTGAGATTAATCGAATGTATGAGCTCTTCAAAAAGTATATTCGCCAGGCTTTCAAGACGGAAGGTTAATGTTAAGGCATCAAATTTTCTCTCATGATATTTGCCGTACATCGAAGGGATGCCTGCAGCGATGTGTCTCTTGCGGAATATATTTTCGATAGGTTCATATCTTTCAGGAGACAGAATGATATCCTTTAAAAGACCGAGATAGTTCAAAACCCCTTCAAGACGCTGAGAGATCCTCCCTTGTTCCAGCACAGTGATTAAGGAGTCGATATTCGGCAAGCCCAGGCTCTGGGCATGAATCAATTGATCCTTTATATCCTGAGGGTCCAGTTTATATTTCCTGTAAAGCAACTGATAAAACTTAACAGCAAGATATGCCCGTCTCTTCTCCCTTCCTGAGACATCAGTTACGTTGTGTGTGAGTGCAAGGATTTCATCGTCTTTTAGATGAAGTAGATCAGTTACATCTGAAACCTCTTTTTGTAAAAAAATGTTATTGAAGATTATATGCAATTCATCTATGTAAGAGCCTGAGGATTTTACCTGCTGATAGATATGTTCATGCAAAAACTCCTGCAGGGGAGTCTTATCCTTTGTTCGCCAAAAATTTATGACTGCCTCGATAAAGTCTACGACGCGTGCGCTGCTTTCGACATGGCTCTGTTTGCGTAAAAAGTGCACTAGTATATCAGCCCTGTGCCTAGATTCGTCTATTTCCGTAGAGACCTCACGCAATGGGCCTTCAGCTCCGATCTCGCTGAAATAGACAGGGAATATCTTGGCCATCTGTTTTACCAGGTGATAGACGGGTTTGATGTTACTGTTCAGGAGCTTTGTTGCGTCTTTCTGAAAAATATCCGTATCGCTGATATGCACTCCGCACAATCTCAGATTAATGATCGTGGCAGAGATGAGAGATTTGCACCATTTCGGATCGTTCTCTATTAATTCAAGCCAGACACGTATGTTTTTCAAGTGTGCGCGGTTGGATCTGACCTGCCACTCATCGGTAACGCCTTTTATATCGGGATATTGAAAACCAAAAGAAATTATTTTTTGCAGATACCACTCAACAAGATTACTGATCCCTTTACTGAATATTTCATTGCCGATGAGTTGAATGCAATAGAGTACCGTATCTGGATATGCCTTGAAACTATTCTTAAAAATAGTGAATATACCGGACAGACTGTTCTTTATCTGCTCAGGATGCTCAATTTTAACGATGCCGGAGATTGTACGGTTGATCTCTCTCAGAATATTTTCATGGATACCGGCGAGACCGTCGGTTTCCATGATCTTTAGAAGATACATCAATTTTATGCGGAGGTCTTTGTGCGCATCGCCTGTTACAGTCAGCATTCCTGCGAGATCCTCGTAGTATTTGACCCATTGCATGTAACCGGGCAATTGCAGGAGTTCTTTCAGAAGCATGTATTGGTCTTCAGATTCCTTCAGACCGTTTAAACGACCAAGCAATTCCCTCAAATGTGAATGTGATACGGGGAAAAACAGTCTCTCTATTTCACTATGATTCTCTTCGCTTAAAGAAGAATCTGTCTTCCCTGTTAACCAGTGTGAAGGATCTTCTTTCTTAAGCCAGTAATCAAATATTGTTGAGAAGTATTTGAAGATCAGATTATTGAAGACCGTTATATCAAAACCTGAAGGCATTTTCCCAAGAATGATCTGGCCGAGTTTTTTTAACTGATGTGGATTTATGACAAGCAGGAAGAACTGATTTTCCTGCAAATGATTCAGCCTGACAAAGGCGTCATGAAAAACAGGGGCATATATTTGAAAGTCATTATTGCCGTCTATCATAATTTTTTCGAGATAGAAGACAAGACTCTCAACCGCAGCCTGCTGTACCGAATTATCCGGATTATTCATAGCCTCAAGGAAAACATCAACAACAGTCCTGATCGCTTCTATCCCTTTTTCGTTGTGATCGTGGACATAAAAGTTTTTCAGGGCATAGGCACGCATTTCCTTAACTATAAAACCCCAGTTTTGTGTAGAATTATTCAACTCATACAGGAGCGGTTCAACAGCGCTTAGTAGACCGGGATAGTCTTTAACGACCTCTTTCAGGATTTCATATTTTGATGAAGATTCTGTCCGGATATTTGAAGACATTTATAATCCTTTTTTTCATTATATAATAGAACATGGTGATTTTACATTATCTGAGAGATACAGGTACAGGAAGGATGTTATTAATTGAAGGTATGTGAAATTTTTTCAGCTATACAGGGGGAGTCAAGTTATGCGGGTCTTCCCTGTACTTTTGTGAGGCTGACAGGTTGTAATCTCAGGTGTGCTTACTGTGATACTAAATATGCCTATTCTGAAGGCAGCGAGCTTTCAGAAGAAGATATTATAAGCAGGGTAAGCAATGCCGGTTTTAATCTCGTTGAGATCACCGGCGGTGAGCCGTTACTGCAAAAGGAGGTTTATCCGCTTATTGAAAGACTGATCGAAGAAGGCTATACAGTATTAGTGGAAACAAACGGATCTCAGAGCATCAGGGATGTTGACAGAAGGGCTATTGTTATCCTCGATATAAAGACGCCGGGCAGCGGCATGCATGAGGAGATGGATTTATCAAATCTTGATAATATAAAAAATAAAGATGAGGTAAAATTCGTTATCACCGGCAGCGCAGATTATGAATGGTCAAAAGATATAATCCATAAATTTAGGTTATTAAACAGGTCCGGCGTCCTTTTATCTCCTGCATATGGAATTCTTGCTCCCAAAGACCTTGCAAAATGGATGCTGCAGGACCGGATCAAAGCGCGCCTCAACCTTCAGATTCATAAGTATATGTTTGATCCTGAAAAAAGAGGAGTATAATTTTTTTATCAGTGGTCCGACTATGAAAGATAGGTTCCCGGATATACCTGAAAGATTATCGGGTCTTGCAGAGATTGCGTACAATCTCTGGTGGAGCTGGCATCCTGCAGCAAGAATGCTTTTCAAAATGTTAGACCGTGCTGCATGGAAACAAGGCAGGCATAATCCGGTACAGATGCTGAAGGATATTCCGAAAGATGTTTTGGAATCTTTTGAGAATAAATCTGGTTTTGTCAATCATTATGATATGGTGCTTGCACGGTTTCGTGATGATATCCAGGCAAAGGTATGCTGGTTTGCAGCAAATATTGCGGATACCAATTGTTTACCCATAGCCTATTTTTCTGCTGAGTACGGGCTGCATCATTCACTTCCGTTTTATGCAGGGGGATTAGGCTTTTTAGCGGGTGATTATATTAAAGAATGCAGTGATCTTGGGGTTCCAATGGTTGCAGTCGGTTTTATGTATCCGGAAGGATATTTGCTTCAGAATATCCGGATAGACGGATGGCAGGATGATGTTAATGAATTGCTTGACAGGGATGCTGCTCCCATCGAAAGGGTGCTGAATGAAAATGGTGAACAGCTTATTGTCAGGGTCCCTTTCATGGAACCGCCAATCTATGTTGCTGTCTGGAAGGTAGATGTAGGGAAAATTCCCTTGTACCTTATGGATACGGATATCGAAAAGAATGACCCCTGGAACAGGAGAATAACTGCCCATCTGTACATCGGCGATATCGAGCAGCGGCTCCGTCAGGAGATGGTGCTCGGGATAGGTGGCATTGCTGTACTGGATGCACTCGGGATCAAACATTCAGTAATGCATCTGAATGAAGGTCACTCTGCATTTGCAATTCTGGAAAGGATCAGGGACCGGATAGAAAAAGGGATGAAATTTGAAGATGTAGTCGAACAGGTTCGTGCTACGACAGTTTTTACCACTCATACTCCGGTGCCTGCAGGTCATGATGTCTTCCCCTTTCATCTTATGGATAAATATTTCAGTCATTGCTATCCTTTTCTTGGTCTGACCCGTGAAGCATTTCTCGAAATGGGTATTGATCCTAAGGAGCCCGAAGCCGGCTTCAACGTGACAGCTTTTTCATTGAGGCTGTCCAATTATCCTAATAGTGTCAGCAAAAAACATGGAGAAGTAACGCGCCGCATGTGGCAGCATCTCTGGCCTGACAGGAAAGAAGAGGATGTTCCGATTGATTATATTACGAACGGAATCCATGTGCCTACTTGGATTGAACCAAAGATCGAGCTTCTCTTCAATAAATATCTTGGGCCAAAGTGGCTGGAAGATCATGATAATCCTGTTTTATGGGAGTTAATTGATGGGATACCTGATAAAGAATTATGGCAGGTACACTACTGGCTCAAGATGAAACTTATTAATGTTATCAGGGAACAGGCGCGCCGGAGATGGATACAAAACAGGGTGAATCCCCTCAATGTTATAACAGGCGGCGTATTGCTCGATCCGACAACCCTGACTATTGGTTTTGCCAGGCGATTTACTTCTTACAAGAGACCTGATCTAATTTTCAGGAATCCTGACCGGCTGAAAAAAATCCTGAATAACCGCTGGCAGCCATTACAGATAATATTTGCCGGTAAAGCCCATCCTGCAGATGATGAGGGTAAAAGGATTCTGCAGAAAATCATTAATCTCTCACATGAACCTGAATTAGGCGGAAGGATTGCTTTTGTAGAAAATTATGATGAACAGCTCGCACAGTATATGGTACATGGAGTCGACCTCTGGCTTAATAATCCTTTGCCGCCGCTGGAAGCCTGTGGAACCAGCGGAATGAAGGCATCTTTGAATGGTGTTCCGCAACTGAGCATTCTCGATGGATGGTGGATAGAAGGATTTAACGGAAAAAACGGATGGGCCTTTGACGGAAAAGGAGATGATAAGGATGCAGAGGCTGTCTACGACATTCTGGAAAATGAAGCAATTCCATTATTTTACAGGTTAGATGAATCAGGGATTCCTGCCGGATGGGTCGAGGTCATGAAAAGGGCAATAAAGAGCACTGCGGCTTTGTTCAGCGCCCGCAGGATGGCAAAGGAATATGCATTGAAGTTTTATCAAAAAGCCCTGAAATCAGCCTGAAAAATACAGGATAAAAGGAGGGGTTATGATTTCAAAGATTCTTGTTCCAACAGACGGTTCAAAAACAGCAAAAAAATCTCTTGAATATGCAGTACAGTTTGCAAAGCAGACAGGTGCAACTGTAACTCTATTAAGCGTAATAGACAAGAGCGCATTTGTTCCGCAATCTATTCCTGCAATGTCAGTATCGAAAAACCTGATTGAGCCGATCGAAAATTATCTGAGAATGGCTGCCGAGTCTTATGTTGAATACGCTCAGAGATTATGCCTGAAATATGAGATTCCCTGCAGAACAGTTATAAGATCAGGCCGTCCGGTGGATGAGATCATAAAAGAGGCGGAAAAATCAAAGGTTGATATTATTATAATCGGCTCCCATGGTAAAAGCGCTTTGAAGGCGGCAGTCCTCGGGAGTGTTACCTTTGGCATTATCAATAAAGGGACAAAGATGCCTGTTCTTGTAGTAAAAAATTGATAAGTTGTACTATAATACGCTTTGTTTAATTCATATTATTAAAGGAGGACACAGTGGTTAAGATCTACTATGACAAAGATGCAGATAAAAAAATTTTGAAAGGGAAAAAGGTAGCAATTATAGGCTATGGAAGCCAGGGACATGCCCATACAAATAATCTGAAAGAAAGCGGCGTGGATGTGGTTGTCGCTGAAGTAAAAGGTCCAAATCAGGAAAAGGCAGTAAAAGCAGGATTCAAGGTTATTTCAGCATCAGAGGCTGCCAAAAAGGCAGATGTAATCATGATGCTTGTCCCCGATGAGTATGCGGCTGATATTTACAGGACAGAAATAGCGCCTCACATTAAGAAGGGGGCTTATCTGGGATTTGCACATGGCTTTAATATTCACTTCGGCCAGATAGTCCCTCCTGCAGAGGTAAATGTCTTTATGGTTGCACCAAAGGGGCCTGGTCATCTTGTCAGGTCTGAATACTTAAAGGGGACCGGTGTGCCCTGTCTGATAGCAATACATCAGGATCCATCAAAGAACACAAAAAATGTTGCGCTTGCGTATGCATCAGCAATAGGCGGTGGAAGGGCCGGCGTCATACAAACCACCTTCAGGGAAGAGACAGAGACAGACTTGTTTGGCGAGCAGGTTGTGCTCTGCGGCGGTCTTACCTCACTCATTATGGCAGGCTATGAGACTCTTGTTGAAGCTGGTTATTCACCGGAAATGGCATATTTTGAGTGTCTCCATGAGGTTAAGTTGATTGTTGATCTCATATATGAAGGTGGAATTTCTACCATGAGATACTCTATAAGCAATACTGCCCAGTACGGAGACCTAACAAGGGGATCGAGGATTATTACGGAAGATATAAAGAAAGAGATGAAGAAAATACTGGAAGAGGTACAGTCAGGACAATTTGCAAAAGAATGGATTCTGGAATGCAGGGCGAACAAGCCTGTATTCAATGCACTTACCAAGAAGGGGGAAGAGCATCCTATCGAGGAGGTCGGTGCAAGGCTCAGGGCCATGATGCCGTGGCTCAAAAAAGGGAAACTTGTTGATAAGTCAAAGGCTTGATTAAATTCGCCCCTGAGGGATATCCATTTATTTTTGGATTCCTTTTTATTACATTTATAGCTTCATTATTGCTCCTTTGGAGTTCGAGATCAGGAGGCTCCCAAATTAGTTTTTATGTGTTGTTGGGCGCCTCTTTATTATCTTTTGTTGTCACGATCTTCATGTGTTTTTTCTTTAGAGATCCGGAAAGAAAAATTCCTGAGGGAAAGGGTATTTTTGTCTCGCCTGCAGATGGAAAAGTTATACTCGTTAAGGATGTTCATGAAAAAGAGCATCTTAATTCAGATGTAAAAGAAATAAGCATATTCATGTCACCTTTGGATGTGCATGTAAATCGCGCTCCATGTGATGGGAAAGTGAGCGTTGTAAAATACTCACCCGGTAAATTCATGGCAGCGTATCGGGATGATGCATCTTTACAAAATGAGAATATTGTCATGGTTCTTGATAGCGAAAAGGACAGGGCGCTTGTCAGACAGGTGGCAGGGTTTGTTGCAAGAAGGGCTGTGTGCAGGGTGAAAGCCGGGGATATGCTAAAACGCGGAGAAAGATATGGACTTATTAAATTCAGTTCGAGGCTTGATGTCTATCTGCCTAAAGATGCTCAAATCAAAGTCAGGCCCGGTGATAAGGTAAAGGCAGGAGAAACAGTGATAGCAGTAAACAGTAAACAATAGGCAGGGAGGAACATATATGAGCGAAGAACCGAAGGGGGCCATTTTACAGAGGGATAAGAAAACATATGCAATTGTTCCGAGGATTCCAATGGGAGTTTTAACCCCGGAGATTCTCGAAAGTCTTGCAAGAGCAGCTCGGAAATATAACATTCGGATAATCAAGATAACTTCAGGCCAGCGTATTGCACTTGTTGGATTGAATCCTGAAGATGTTGAAAAAGTCTGGAAAGACCTTGGAATGGAAGTAGGGCCTGCAGAAGGATTATGTGTCCATTACGTGCAGGCATGCCCTGGAACTGAAACATGTAAGTTCGGACGGGGAGATTCACTCGGTCTTGCAGCAAATATTGAAAAGATGTACGTCGGTAAGGAAAACTTTATCCCTGCAAAAACAAAGTTCGGTATTTCCGGCTGTATGCTGAACTGCGCAGAGAGTTATCTGAGGGACTTCGGCGCTTTCTGCGCGCCGGACGGCTGGACCGTGGTGGTCGGCGGCAATTCCGGCGGCAGACCACGGATCGGAGATGTCATTGCGAAGAAACTCAGTGAGGAGCAGGCACTTGAATTGATAAGTAAATGCCTTGACTATTATGCAAAAAATGCTAAATCAAGGGAAAGAATGCCGAGATTTATAGAACGTGTCGGGATTGAGGAATTCAGGAAAGCAGTTCTCTGAAACAGCTTAAGAATTCCGGGGACACCATACTTAATTCTTGACTTGGTACTTAGTAAGTGATAACGTTCAGGACATCATTTACTTATCGTTCTTTGACAACAGAGTAGCCATAACAAGTTTATTATGGACATATAGTTCTTTGGGAGGTGTCCATGAAAAAGAAGATTCAGAATGAGCGAGCATTGGCGGTGCAGAGATATTTTGCAGGTGAAAGCCCACAAGACATCTGTTCTTCGTTAGGAAAAACAAAACCTTGGCTGTACAAATGGGTAACGCGATATAGTCCGAATGATGCATCATGGCTTGAAGATCGCTCCCGCAGACCTCTTTGCAGCCCTTCCCGTAATCCTGATGAAATCGAAGAAATTGTAAAGTTGGTACGATTGAGCCTGTACAATAGGGGTCTTTTCTGTGGGAATCAGGCTATTCAGTGGGAAATGCGGGATATGGAAATTCGACCTATTCCTTCTCTCAGCACCATTGGCCGTATTTTGCATCGTCATGAATTAACCAATCGACGAACCGGAAGATATATTCCGAAGGGCAAAAAATATCCTTCTCTTTCTGCAATCTTGCCTAACCAAACCCATCAGGTTGATCTTGTAGTCCCTTGTTACCTTACCGGGCCAATCAGATTCTATAGTCTGCACACCGTTGATGCAGCCATAAATCGCTGTGGAATAGAGCCAATGCTCTCTCGCTCAGCACAGAGCATATTGGATGCTGTTTATGCCATTTGGCTCCGCATGGGAATTCCCCAGAATCTCCAAGTGGATAACGAATGGTCTTTCTTCGGCAGTCCGACTCACCCACGAGGTATGGGACCTCTTATTCGCCTCTGCTTGCACTACGGCGTCAATCTCTGGTTCATCCCCCCTTCTGAACCATGGAGGAATGGGATTGTTGAGAAGTTTAATGACCATTATCAGCAGAAGTTTCTTGATAGAGTAACAATGGCCTCTTTGGCACAGCTTCGGGAAGAATCGCTTGCATTCGAATTCAAACATAACAGTACGTATCGCTACAGCAAGAACAACGGACAAACTCCCTTAAAGGTATTCGAATCCATGAAGACAAATTAATCTTCCCGAACAAATTAACGCCGCCGAAGCACCCCTTGGAAAAGCCGAGAAAAGGTCGCTATCATTTTGTTCGCTTCATCCGAAGCGATTGCCGACTGAACATTTTCGGTGAAGTTTTCATCTCTCCGCCGGAGACCCAATACGAGTATGTTGTAGCTACTATTGATGTCAAAGAACAAAAGCTAAAACTCTTGCTGGACATGGTCCAGGTTGAAGAATATAAATATGAAATTCGTTAATAAGAACTCAGGTTCATAGCTGAGTAAACGATGTCTTGACCATTTTTTGAGTAAACGATGTGTTGAATGTTATCAAGTAATCCATAGTATAACCGCATGGCAAGAATCGCACAGATTGTAGCAGCCAACCTTCCGCATC
>VGWX01000063.1 GCA_016873615.1 Nitrospira sp.
CATAGAATACCGGCATATCAACAACACATTCCTTTATCTCAAGTCCGTTCTGCAAAGGGGAAAAGCTGCTCAGCAAGATACGGTTCACAACAAGTCCGAATGCCCCGTCTTTTGTATGGTCACAGACAAGCACAACAGTACGCTCAAAATTCGGATCTTTTAAGCCTGGGACCGCTATCAGAAACATGCCTGCCAGATTGGTGATATCAATATTCATGGCGCATTAATCCGGTGGAGGAGTCTTCCTGCATTTCCTGATGGCATGTCGTGCAAGTTTATCGCACCTTTCATTTTCTGCATGTTCATTATGTCCTTTTATCCACTCCCACCGGATATCATGAAGATGAGAAAGCGAAAGCAGTTGTTCCCAGAGATCCCGGTTGAGAACCTGCTGTTTCTGGCTGTTCCTCCAGTTGTTTCTCATCCACTGAAATATCCATGAGGTCATTCCCTGAACAACATAATTCGAATCTGTTACGAGCTTAACCCTGCATGGCTTTTTCAGCGCTTCAAGCGCTTTTATAACCGCTGTCAGTTCCATACGGTTGTTTGTAGTCATGGGTTCACAGCCTGAAATTTCCTTTTCCCGGTCTTCGCGCCTTAAAATAACGCCAAACCCCCCGGCTCCGGGATTGCCGCTGCAGGCGCCATCCGTAAAAATTTCCACAAATGGTTTTTCCTTCTCCATCTTCATGAAGCTTTTTTATTTTACCTTATATTATGCAATCAGTGTTCAAGAATTTTTTGCCGGCAGAACGGCTTGCAAGAGCCGGGACTATGATACAATAGAACCGCATGAGGATATCTGTTATTATACCGACACTGAATGCAGGCGCCTCTCTTGAGAAGCTGATCTCAATGCTTCTTTTACAGGACAAGCCGCCCCTGGAAATAATAATCATAGACTCTTCTTCATCCGACAACACTGCGGATATTGCAAAAGGATGCGGCGCAAAGACTATCCGGATCCCGAGACAGGCATTTAACCATGGGAAGACAAGAAATCAGGCGGCCATGGAAGCAGAAGGTGATATCCTCGTTTTCATGACGCAGGATGCACTGCCCGTGAACAACACTCTCCTGCACGCGTTAACAGCGCCTCTCACGGTTCCTGACATTGCAGCGACATTCGGAAGACATATCCCGGGCCCTGATGCATCCGCCCCTGAGAAATTTGCAAGATATTTCAATTACCCTGATAAAGGCTCGGTTAAGGGCATGGGAGACATAAAAAAATACGGCATCAAGACATTCTTTTCGAGCAATGTATGTTCGGCTATGAAAAAAGAGCTGTTTATAAAGGCAGGCAAGTTCCATGAAGGGGTAAGATTGAATGAAGATATGCTGATCACCGCCAAATTCATCCTGAACGGCTATAAAGTGGCATATGTTCCGGAGGCGATGGTAATCCATTCCCATAACTATTCTCTTTTAAAGCAATTCAGGCGATATTATAATATTGGCGCCTCCATTAAAAAGAACAAATGGATACTCGAATATACGCAGGCAGAAGGAGAGGGAATAAAGTTTGTCAGAGAACAGATACTCTTTGTTATCAGGCAGCATAAATACCTCTGGATACCGCACATCCTTCTGGAGGCCGCAACAAAATATGCAGGATACAGGATCGGATTGATCGCAGGATGACTGACATTCTGAAATGCATAACAAGACTTCTGAAGGTCCTTTGCCTTGTCATGATCGACCTTTGCGCCTTTTACGCCAGCCTTTTCATAGCATGGATAGTCAGGGCAGAAATAATGCCCTATTTCATATCGAACCTGCCGGTCTTCAGTTTCTCATATGGACATTTTATCTCGTTCTGGTGGATACCTTTGATCTTTATCTCATTTATCTCCTTTGAAGCCCTTTATATCCGCAACCTGCCATTCTGGGACGAAGCAAGGACCATGGTAAAAGCCATTACTCATGCCGGCATAACATTAATGGCCATCGTCACATTAGGGAAAATGGGCGACATAGTATCACGTCTTGTCCTGCTCAGCTTATGGCTGATATCCGTATTCGTTTTCCCTGTCTTCCGTCTCTGGGGCAAAAAAATTCTGTATGCCATAGGGCTCCGGAGAGAAAGGATAATCATAATAGGCGCAGGGAATGCAGGGCGGCTTGTAATGGATGGTCTGCAGAGAGAAAAGCATATGGGATATGATGTGATCGGCTTTCTTGATGATGATCCGCAAAAAACAGGCAAATCCATTTGCGGTAAAAAAGTCTTCGGCAATGTAGAAGAGTTTCCCAGGTTTATAAAAGAACTGGGGGTCAGGACTGCTGTCATCGCAATCCCCTCTCTCCCGCCTGAAAGACTGTCTGCTCTGACTGCCAGGGTCCAGAATACCATCACGAATACCATGGTCGTGCCTGATCTGAAAGGAATCGCCCTTTTAAATACAGCCCTCTTCCATCTTTTCCTTGAAGAGATATTCCTGATGAACATCCGGAATAACCTGAAATCAGCCACCAACAGGTTTGTTAAGAGACTTTTCGATATAACAGTCAGCATTATCTCAATGCCCGTTCTTCTCCCATTTATCGGGATCATTGGATTAATCATACGTCTGGAGACCCCTGGTTTTGCTATTTATGCCCATGACAGGATCGGAAAGAACGGGAAGATCTTCAGGTGTTATAAATTCAGAACCATGCAGAAGGATGCTGAAGAGACGCTCAAAGAGGTGCTTGAAAACAGCGAGACACTGCGGAATGAGTGGGAACAGACATGGAAACTGAAGGAAGACCCGAGAATAACAAAGATCGGTCGTTTTTTAAGAAAGAGCTCATTGGATGAACTCCCGCAGATATTCAATGTCCTGAGAGGAGAGATGAGCCTCGTTGGTCCAAGGCCTTATCTGCCCAGAGAAAAGACCGATATCATCGAAAATATTCAGGCAATCTGCAGTGCAAAGCCCGGGATTACCGGACTATGGCAGGTATCCGGAAGAAGCACCACAGGTTATAAATACAGGGTAAAGCTTGATACATGGTATGTTATGAACTGGTCTTTATGGTTTGACATCGCAATAATTTTCAAGACAATACGTGTGGTGCTGAAAACCGAAGGGGCATATTAAACCGTTTTTATGATATAATTATTAGCTATAACATATGATTAAAGACATACCTTACTTAAACTCGGAAGATCTGCCAAAAGTGCCGTTTGTCATCAATGGAATCTCATCCCGTTTTATACGTGAAAACAAGATCATCCCGCTGGACCTTAAAAACAATATATTAAAGGTTGTAATGGCAAATCCTGAGGATGCGACTGCAATCGATGCTCTCAGAGTGGCAACAGAAGCCGACATAATGGTTTATGCGTGTGACGGCAAAGAGCTTGAAGAATACATATCCAGGTTCTATGAACAGGAATCACAAAACATCAACAGGATCATCGAAGATTTAGGTGAAAAGGGCATTGAATTCCTCAGGGAAGAGGAAGAAGACATAGGGCATCTCAAAGACCTTGCCTCTGAGGCTCCTATTATACGGCTCGTGAATATGCTTATTACAAGGGCTGTTGAAGGCAGGGCAAGCGATATTCATATAGAGCCGTTTGAAGACGAATTGAAGGTGCGGTACCGCATTGACGGCGTCCTGCACGACATAGAATCAACCCCCAAGAGACTCCAGGCTGCCATTGTATCAAGAATAAAAATCATGGCAAAGCTCAACATAGCTGAAAGAAGGCTTCCACAGGACGGACGCATACGGCTCAAGGTCGGCGAAAAGGAACTGGACCTCAGGGTATCCACAATCCCTGTGCTCCATGGAGAAAGCGTTGTAATGAGAATTCTCCGCAAAGAGGGAATTGTAATAAACCTTGAAATTCTGGGATTTCCGCCTGATACCCTTTCCACCTTTGAGCAGCTCATAAAAAAACCAAACGGCATTCTGCTCGTCACCGGCCCTACCGGGAGCGGCAAGACAACGACACTCTACGGCGCGCTGGATAAAATAAATTTTCCCGACAGAAAGATCATAACCGTTGAAGATCCTGTAGAGTACCAGCTGAAAGGGGTAAACCAGATACAGGTAAAGCCTCAGATAGGCCTGAACTTTGCCAACACACTGAGACATATCGTGAGGCAGGACCCTGATATCATCATGATTGGCGAGATCAGGGATCTTGAAACCGCAGAGATAGCCATACAATCAGCCCTCACAGGCCATCTCGTATTCTCAACATTACATACCAATGACGCACCCAGTGCAATAACAAGACTACTTGACATGGGAGTCGAGAATTTCCTCCTCTCCTCTACGATAAGGGGCATCCTCGCACAAAGGCTTGTCAGGGTTATCTGCCCCGTATGCAAAGAGCCAGACACGTCTGTAGCCGACCGCGAAGAACTGAAGCTTCTCGGCATAGACAGCGCTGCCCCGCTCTACCGCGGAAAAGGCTGTGAAACGTGTTCATTCACAGGCTATTACGGCAGGTCAGGGATATTCGAACTGCTCGTTGTTGATGAAGAGATCCGGAGACTCATATTAAAAAGCGCGGATGCCGGTCAGATCAGGAAAACCGCAAAACAATACGGGATGAGGACTTTACTTGAGGACGGCGCTGTAAAAGTAAAAGCCGGCGTCACAACCCTGAACGAAATCCTGAGAGTTACACAGGAGGCTTAGGTGCCCATCTTCTCTTACAGGGCAACCACAATTGAAGGGGCAATTGTTGAAGGTTTAATTGACGCAACTGATGAAAAGTCCGCCATTGAAAGACTGAAAAATTCAGGCATCATCCCCTTAACAGTCACTTCCTCGAAACAAGGCTCCAAAAAAGCGTTTTCCCTGAAGTCTTCAAAAGATTCCCTGCTGACATTCACAACAGAACTGTCTGCCCTTTTAACAGCAGGCTTACCCCTCGACAGAAGCCTCAATATGCTCGCTGAAATATCCGAAAACAGTGAGATGAAGAATGTGGTTCAATCCATTCTAAAATCCATCCGGGAAGGAAGTTCATTTTCAGACGCCCTTGAGAAGAACCCAAAGGTTTTCCCGAAGCTTTATATCAACATGATAAGGGCAGGTGAAGCCGGCGGGGCGCTTGATGTGGTTCTGGACAAGCTGAATGAGTTTCTCGAGTCCTCAAAGGCATTAAAAGACCACATATTGTCTGTAATGATATATCCGACTATTCTTCTCCTTACAAGCGGGGTATCGATAATAGTTCTTATGACATTTGTACTCCCGAAGTTCTCTGTAATATTTGCCGAACTTGGAGGTTCATTGCCGCTGCCGACAAAAATCCTGCTCGCCTTCAGCAATGTACTGTCTTCATACTGGTGGATTGCCCTGGCGATAATCATTGCAGGATGGATCATCTTTAGAAGCTACATTAAAAGCGCTTCGGGAAGATATTCATGGGATGCCTTTAAACTCAGGATAATGGGAGATGTCATTAAAAAACTCGAAACAGCGCGCTTCTGCAGGACCCTGGGGACTCTCCTGAAAAGCGGGGTGCCCCTGCTCCAGGCTTTAAACAATTCCAGGGACGTCATAAATAATCAGGTAATAGCCTCTGCGATTGACTCAGTTTCCTCAGGAGCAAAAGAAGGCAAGGGAATTGCTGTTCCCTTATCCGGCGCCAAAGTTTTTCCACCTCTTGCCCTTTCAATGATTAAGGTAGGAGAGGAAACCGGCCAGCTTGACGCCATGCTCATGAAGGTCGCATATACGTATGAAAAAAGTTTGAATACGGCAATAAAAAGGTTCGTAAACCTCCTGGAACCCATCATGATCCTTACCATGGGCCTGATCATCGGCTTTATCGTCATTGCAATGCTGTTAGCCATATTCAGCATTACAGAGCTGCCGATCTAAAACAGATGCAAAATGCAAGACACAGGGACAGGCACAGAATAAAAAAAGAAAGCATAAATAAATGCCCGCGTCAATTCAGGAAAAACAAGGGGTTTACTCTCCTTGAAATAATCATCGTACTTTTTCTGATTACACTCATTACCGGGATGTCTACTATTTTTCTCCTCAATGCACTGCCGTCAAATAAGCTCAATGCAACGGCAAGAACTCTGTCTGCAACTATAAGACAGGCCAGGACCCTTGCCCGGATTCACAATGAGGGGAAGACTGTCTTCATAGATCTTGACTCAAGAAAATACGGGATAGAAGGACTCGGTTCCAAAGATATCCCGCCCGAGATTTCCATTAAGGTAACTGATCCGATGTCAGGAGATATCATTAAGGGCATATATGATATTTATGTCCATTCCGGCGGAGGAGTTGAAGGAGGCGCGATCCAGTTACGGACTTCGAAAAAGGCAGTAAGCATTCAGATAGACCCGGTCCTCGGGGCAGTGGTCATAAAATGAAACGAAGTGCAGGGTTTACGCTCCTTGAGGTTATTGTGGCAATAGCGATATTAGGCATTGCTGTAACAGTTGTTCTTCAGCTGTTTTCAGCCAATCTGCGGGCCATCTCTGTCTCAGGAGATTATGTAACTGCTGCAACAAGGGCAGAAGCAAAAATGAGGGAGATACTGAGTGATGACAGGCTCTCTGAAAAATTTTCCAGCGAGGCAACACAGGAAGGGTACCGGATAGATGTTTCAATAACCGATGTAATGAAAGAAAGGACAGAGAACCTTCAGGTGAAACTTCTGGAGGTAGATTTGACAATACACTGGATACAGGGGACAAAGCAGAAGTCCATGTCCCTGAGAACCTTTAAGGTAGTCGAAAAAATTGCGGGCTGAGCAGACTTACTCCACTCATTATCCGTCTATGATCAGGAACGGAAAGGGATTTACCCTCCTTGAATTAACGATTTCCATTACCCTTATAGGGATGGTTGTGATGATCCTTGTCGGCGCCATGCGGCTCAGTTCACGCTCTGTTGAATCAGGGGAAAGAAAAATCGGGTCGTTTGAAAGGGTCAGGTCTTCATTCAATATCATAGATTCCCAGATTCAGTCTTATATTCCTCTCAAGTATGAAGAAGACGGCAATACGAAAAGCTACTTTAAAGGCGAAAGGGAATTCATACAGCTTGCCACAAACTACTCCATCTGGGGAGGACAAAGAGGGTATGTTATAGCCGCATACAGGGTTGAATCAGACAACTCAGGCAAACAGTTCATCTCTGTCTCTGAAAATGTTATAGGCGCTGCGCAGAACAGGACAACAAGTCTCTTCACAGCATACGACAGGATATATTTTGAATACTTTTATAAAGAAGCGACCGAGGAACAGGGTCAATGGTACGACCGGGCGCCGGATGATCCGCTTGAAACCATTGTTCCTGAAAAGGTCAGGCTTTCCCTGATCGACGGGCACAAAACCCTCGCCCTGATAATCCCTCTCAGGGCAACTTCGGATGATTCCACGTCTCCCTCATCATATCGGGGCACAGTCGCTCCAAGGGGTTTTGATGAGATAACGAAGGGGAGAGAAGAAAAAAATGAATAAGCACATGACAGAAAAAGGCATTGCGCTTCTCATTGTGTTATGGGCATTGACAATCCTGATGGTAATAGTCCTTTCATTTTCTGTCATGGCAAGGACAGAGATCTATTCGACCCTGGCCTTTAAAGGAGGGATTGAAAGGAAATTTATCGCTGAGGCCGGCATTGAAAGAGGGATCACAGAGCTTTTCTACAGGGAAGTTTACAGGAACCAGACTGTTGAACTGGAAGGCAGAGAGGTCTGGAAGGCAGACGGCACACCCTACGAAGGACAAATCGGCAACGGATATTACACGGTCAAAATTTTGGATGAGTCCGGGAAGGTAGACATAAATACGGCATCTGGGTTAGTATTAAAAAATCTTTTGATAAACGCAGGTGTGAAGCCGGAAGAGGCAGATATAATTGCGGACTCCATCATGGACTGGAAAGATGCTGACGACCTTCACAGGCTCCACGGAGTTGAGAGTGATTACTATCTGTCTTTACCGAACCCATACAGGGCAAAGAATGATAAATTTGATGCAATCGAGGAACTTCTCCTCGTCAAAGGCATGACAGCCGGAATACTCTATGGGGAAGGTGGAAAGAAAGGGATTGTAGATTTTCTCACTGTGCATTCAGGGACAGAATCTATTAACATAAACGCTGCGCCGAAAGAGGTTCTTATGGCGCTTCCAGGCATGACGCCTGAGTATGCAGATTCGATCATAGAATACAGGAAAACAAAAGAGATTAACGACTTAAGTGAAATCGGATTATCCGGAGAGGGAATTGAGCTCATAATGCCTGAAATAGATACACAGGGGACTGAAACATTTACCATCGATGCGTTCGGCCGCAAAGCCGGTGAAAAAGGGGTTTACGCAATCAGGGCAACCGTCAGACTTGAAGGTGGAGAAAAATACAAATATATTTATTATAAAAGCCCTGTAGACACAAAACAATGAACGGAACAATAGTTATCCATAAGCTGACGTCTCTTGCCTCCACTTATTCGGCAGCAGTGAAAAAGTTATGGGATCCGGTATGGAGGCTGCTCACCTTCAGCATCGCCGATGATCTTCTTTATCCTGCCAAAACTTTATCTGCTTCTCTGGAGAAGGGAATGTTATCCGTAGCTTTTGGATCAAGGTTTTTTTCACAGATTAAAATAAAAGATATCAGAGAATATACCTTTGAAGAGGGAAGATACCCTCAGGCAGAGGCTTTCGCATCTTCTCTCTCCCTGGCCATAAGCGACCTCGGTGCATCAAAGGCAGAAATTACCCTTAGTATACCCAAGGCATGGGCTGTTATAAAAACTGCAGAGTTCCCTGCAACTGTCAAAGAGAATTTATCAAATGTCGTCTCATATGAACTGGACAGGATCACCCCTTTCAGTTCTGAGAATGCATTTTATGACTTTAAGATCGTAGGGGAAAATGAGGGAAAGCTTACCATTATGGTAATCGCTGCAAAGGCTGATATGATCAAACCTTACATCGAGGCGCTCAGCGAAAAAGGCATTGCCGTCAGCAGGGTAACAGTCAACCTCTCAGGCATAGAAACTCTTTGCCGTTATATCGACAGGAAGGCAGATTCCGTTTTTATCGAGATAAAAAAAGAAGGATATGAAGGCGCATTATGCCTCAACGGCGCGATCACCGGCGCTGTTGCAGGCAATTTCACTTCCGGGGATGAAAAATCAAGGGTTGAGACCATCATGACAGGAATCAGCTCTTTGACCGATACAGGGAAAAAGCTTGGAAAATCGCCGCAGATCTTAGCCATCCTGAAGGATAAAAGTCCTGCCTTAAAGGAGCTGCTTAAATCAGAGTTTGACCAGTCCATTACATTTCTGAACGAGACAGATATAAAGGTCAGTCTCCCTGAAAAGCACAGGGAAATTCCCTATGCAGCTGTCGGAACCGTCCTTGAGTCATTGTGGCAAAAGGCGAATGCCCTGAATCTTCTGAAAAAAGGGCTTCACGAAAAACCCGGCGCCCCGATAGTCCTTACTATAATCCTTTCATGCGCGCTTCTGGCCATGTGGATTCTTTACCTTGTCGCTCCTCTCAGGGTTGAGGAGAATAGGATCCAGGAGATCGACAACCAGATAATGCTGAGGAAAGAGGAAGTGAAAAAGGTTGAAGCATTGAAAAAAGAGATCGAAGCTCTCAACGCCGAAATAGCAACAATAAATGATTTTAAGGGGAAAAAGCGGATGGCCCTGAATATTCTTAAAGAACTCACAAGCATTCTTCCCAGGACCGCATGGCTGTCGAGGGTTAGAACAACTGACGTTACTGTTGAACTTGAAGGGTATGCAGCTTCAGCAACCGGTATTCTGTCAAAACTTGAGGCGTCGCCGTATTTCGAAAAGGCCGAGTTTGCATCTCCTACTTTCAGGGATACCAGGATGAACGCAGACAGGTTTAATATCCGGCTGGCGATAGAAGGGGTCAAAAAAGAAGATTTGCAAGAGGGGACTGAAGAAGATGAAGAAGAAGAATAAGACACTGATTGTAACTATGCCTTTGCTGCTTATACTTCTCGGCTTTATTCTCTACCAGTATGTTTATCTTGGCGTCGAGACAAAGGTAGCCTCAATCAGGGAAAGCCAGTTTATGAAGACAAAAACCCTTGAAAAATATATCAACCTTATATCTGAAAAACCTCAGCTGGAGAAAAAACTTGCCGAACTTAAAGAGACCCGCACTGCAGAGGATTCAAAACTCGTGGAAGGCCAGACCCTTTCGCTTGCAGCAGCATCCCTCCAGGAGATGGTTAAGGATATAGTGACACGCAGCGGCGGAACCATATCAAGCGAACGCACAGGGAAACCTGAAGACCTCGGGAAATTCAAAGTAATAACCGTAAGCATTGATACTGTTATGCCTGATACAAGGGCGCTGAGGGATGTTCTTTATTCCATCGAGACCCGCACCCCTTATCTCACGGTCAAAGACCTCGATGTCAGAATCAGAAACTATAAAGACCCGAGGGAACAGATGGTGAAACTGGATATATCCGCCTTAACGAGCGGAAAATAATATCCTCTGTATTATCCGGTTTATCCTGCTTTTTTAAGTCAATAATTTAAAAAATAAATTTCAAAATATTTCTTGATAAATACCATATATTTTGATAGACTATTTCCATCCAGAATTATATCTCTTTTTTCCGATTGCACGAGGGAGCTTTTAAGGCTTAAAACTTATTGTAGTCATAAAGGGAAGGGGGTGAAAATTCGCATCTTTTTTATCTGCTGCAAATGTAAAATCTTTTCCGAAAGTTTAATGTAAAGTTTAATGTAAAGGAGGTAATGATTATGAAGAGGCATGTGCCTTTTATAGCAATTGCATTGTTAATGTCTCTTTTCCTCGTGACAGTTGCATCTGCAGCTGTCAGATGCGTCAGCGCTCTGCCGGTTGCCGGCTGCCCGTCGTATACGACAATACAGAATGCGGTCGACGCTTCAGGTTCCGGAGACACTATCGTAGTTACCCCCGGGGTTTATTACGAAAATGTTACTATCCCGGGATCATTGAGCAACCTGACCATTCAGGGCGGCAGAGCTGTTTTATCTTTTGGGAGATTATCTGTCACGTTAGCAACACCTGACCAGGTGGTTGTTGATGCAAGGCCCCAATTTGAAACCTGTAGCGGACCTGCATTTTTTATTGACCAGGCCAAAAATACCACGATAAAAAATCTTACGGTCAGACATGCGTGTTCTGAAGAGATTTATTTTTCCCCAAGCCATAGCGCATATGGGCAGCCGCCGCCACTATACTCAGGGGCAAATATTTTCAGCACAGGCGATTTCACAAAAATAGACAAGGTCAACTCTTATGCTTCACAGGAAGAAGGCGTCTATATTAATTTAATGTCCGGAAATCAGACCAGCGCTGCTTTCACGAACAGCTATTGTTCAACTGCGCCGGGTGGAGCGCTTGTTCAGAATTCAGTCATTATAGGAAACCAGGGTGAGTATGCTGTTGGAGTAATTGCAAACAATGCGATTATTCAGACAAACAGCATCTGGAACAATGCCGGCGGCGGAATCTTTGTCGAAGGCTGCAAGCCTATAGTCAAGGCTAATGACCTGAGACAGAATACAGGATATGACTGCATCCATGTATGCGGTGGCAGTGATTATGCGCAGGTAACCGGCAACAGTATCTACGAGTGCGGCCAAACCGGTATAGTAGCCCATGGATATGATTATGATGGCTTTTATCCGCTCGTCTCTCCGACGATATCCGGCAATACCATAAGGGGAATCGGTGGCTACATAAACTTAGTAACCGGAACAGCCCCTAATATTCTGGGCGCTCCGATTTTCAGCGGACCCTCAGGGATATTCGGTTCAGGCATCTCAGCCTACATGGTAGCAAATGCAGCAATAAGCAGCAACAACATCGCCGGCACATTCATACTGGGCATCGCTCTTGACGGCTACAATTCAGCCGTAAGCAACAATACCTTAACAGCGCCGGGCTTTGTCGGCATATGCGCCGGCGGCATGGATTTTATTAGTGCAGTGGCATCCGGCAATAAGAATGCCGGCGCTCCCAATGTTTCCCAGTATCAGTATAATTACGGAAACAAAATAACCGGCAATAAGGTAGAGGGAGCCATACTCGTCGGCATAGCTGCAGAGGGTGAAGGGCTGGCGGTCTCATCAAACTCGGTAATGCACCCTGCCTATCTCTATCTTGATTATCAGTACAATGGCGGCCGGACATACGGACAGATTCCTCCGCAACAGATGTACAGCGGCTATCTGATAGACTGTTATTCCGGCGGTGTTATCGACAGAAATACAGTCACAAACTCAGGATGGAACGGTTTCGTGATCCATGCATATCAATGCAACATTACAGGCAATACCGCCGAAAACATTACGAACACCGGATTCTATGCTGCAATTTACGGAGCCACAATGAGCGGCAATACTGCCCGCTACTGCGGATCGCACACGCTCATTTACCCTGAAGGTATAGTTGAAAAGACCTTTCAGCAGGGTGGGCCGCCTCCGGGCATAGGCTATGACTCAAACGGGTTCGATCTGTATTTCGTAGACAGCTTTGTTAGCAGAAACACTGCTGAATTCAATACAGGCCGGGGGTTCATCCTGTATACGGACGGCGTCAATAATTTCGCTTCCAACATCTCACGCAAGAATTATCGTACCGGTGTCCGTCTTGAATACGTCGGCGGTGGAAATACCGAAGCTTACGCAGGGCCAGTAGGCGTAGGCACCCTTAATTTTACAGGCAATACCATTACCGACAACCACGGTGAAGGCATTGCGAATTTTGGGCCGAATGACGGAGGCATAATCAAGATTTTGAACAACACCGCCCAGAGGAACAGGACAGACATCTGTAATGAGGGCGATGCTACCTTTACAGGAAACATCTGCACACAGCCTAATTGCAATACAATACAGCCTGAGTGCGATCTGGAGATACCGCTTCCTGACTAAAGAAAGGTGGCAAAGACATTTACTGTGTTACAAAAGAGTTTAAAGTTACATAAAAATTAAAGTAAAGGAGGTAATCATATGAAGAGGCATACACTTTTTATAGCAATCGCATTGCTGATGTCTCTCATCCTTGCGACAGGTGCATCTGCCATTGTCAGGTGCGTTGGCAATCCCCGGCCTGCAGGCTGCCTGTACTTCACTATACAGGAAGCGGTCAATGCATCTAACCCCGGAGATGTTATAGTAGTAAATCCGGGTGTTTACTATGAGAATGTCTATATCGGAAAAAACAACCTCACAGTTCAGGGTGGAAGAACAAGATTGATGTATGGCAAGTTAAGCATAACAGCAGTAAAGCCCGAAGAAGTGGTTGTTGATGCAAGGCCTCAATTCGAGACCTGCTCCGGACCTGCATTCCACATCGACTATGCCAACAACACAACAATCTCGACTTTGACAACCAGGCATGCGTGTGAAGGAATGGACTATCTGTATGGTGAAAACGGAGGTTACAGCTCAAATATCTACAGCACAGGCGACTTCACAAAGATAGACAAGGTTTACTCACTAAGCGCTGAAGGATCAGGCGTAGCCATCAATAACGAGGGCAATAAGACCGCTTCTGTAACTGCAAACGGCTACTGCCTGAATGCTACCGGCTCTGCGATCGTCCAGGGTTGTGTCATCGCTGGAAACCAGGGATCCCGCGCCCTTTCTATAAACAGCAACAATGCTGTTATAGCGGCAAACACAATATTGAACAACGCCGGAGGTATCTTTGTTCATGGTTGCAACCCGAGGATCAATCAGAATCTGATAAGGCAGAATGCGCGCAACGTTCATGATACTGAATCCCTTGAAAGCTGTGTTCATGTCTGTAGCGGGAGCCACTATGCATCGGTCACTGCCAATACTATCTTTGAATGCGGCAGGGTCGGAATAGATGTTCATGGAGCTGATTACATTCAGATAACAAACAACAAGGTTACCGGAATCGGAGGCTATCTCAATTTATACAACTATTACGGAGATTCTCCCGGCATAGGCATCAACGTATCCAGTGCGTACAGCCCTGTGGTCAGCAACAACACAGTCGCCAATACATTCAGCATCGGCATCCTGCTCGATAATGATATCCGGTACGCGACTGTTAACGCCAATACCCTTACAGCTCCGGGTTTTGCAGGCATAGTGATAGGCGATATGATGGGCTTTCTCCCGGGTATCGGACCTAACGGCGCCTTCACCAAGGGCAAACCCCTGAGCAAAAATTTTGGG
>VGWX01000064.1 GCA_016873615.1 Nitrospira sp.
GACCAGAAGGTCAATAATAGCTTTCGCGGCTTTTTTTATTGGCCGCGGGAAAGGATATTTTATGAAAGTTCAAAGTTCAAAGTTCAAAGTTCCAAAGGTTTATAGAATCCAGAAATTTACTTTTTTCTTAACCTTAACCTTAACCTTTCTCTTTACTGGCAGTGTTTATGCTGCTCATCCCCTGATTTCAGATGATCCGGGAACAACCGGCACGGGCAAATTCAACCTCGAGGTAAATGCCGAATATGCAAATAACAACGGTGACTCGGAAACACAGATTGCTGCAACTCTTTCAGCAGGGGTAAGGGACAATATTGATCTTGTGCTGTCCGTACCTTATCTCTTTACGAGGATTGATGAAGGCTCTGGAACACTCAAAGAAGACGGACTCTCAGATATTACACTTGAGTTAAAATGGAGATTCTACGAGAAGGATGGACTCAGCTTTGCAATAAAACCCGGAATTATTTTTCCCACAGGGGAAGAGGATAAAGGACTTGGTGACGGGAAAGCAGCGTATACTCTGCACCTCCTCACATCAAAAGAGATCGATCCGGTAACCCTCTACCTTGACCTTGGTTATATCAAGAACAGAAAAGAGTTTAGGGATATCTGGCATTATTCTTTGGCCGCAGAGTATACGGTATCAGAGCCTGTTGCGCTTGTTGTCAATATCGGTGGCGAAACAAACCCTGACAGGGAATCGAATGTACATCCTCTCTTCCTGCTCGGCGGCATGATTTGCAAAATAAATGAAAATCTCAGCATTGATCTCGGCTTGAAGACCGGACTGAACAAGGCAGAAGCGGATTATACAGTCCTTGCCGGGATCATCATTGATTTTTAGGAGGCTAACATGCATATGGCAGACGCATTACTTTCACCCGCAGTTGGCGGAGCTCTCTGGGCAGGGACACTGGCTGCAATAATTTATTCCGCCAAACAGTTAAGAGAAAAGATGGACGATAAAATGGTCCCCCTCATGGGTGTTCTCGGAGCCTTTATCTTTGCAGGACAGATGATAAACTTCACCATCCCCATGACAGGGTCAAGCGGTCATATCGGCGGAGGCATGCTCCTTGCGATCATACTTGGTCCGTATGCCGCATTTCTTGTAATAGCCTCTGTCCTCGTCATACAGGCGCTTTTCTTTGCAGACGGAGGATTGCTTGCCCTTGGAGCAAATATCTGGAACCTTGGGATTTACCCCTGCTTTATCGGGTATCCGCTCATTTACAGGACGATTGTCAGGGGGAGTGCATCTCCAAAATTAATAACCTTTGCCTCTGTTCTGAGTGTAGTGGCCGGCTTACAGCTTGGAGCGCTCTCGGTAGTTCTTGAAACAAAGCTCTCCGGGATAACAGAGCTGCCTTTTAATACCTTCTTTGTGCTCATGCAGCCGATACATCTTGCTATCGGCGTCATTGAGGGAGTCATCACCGCAGGCATAGTTATTTATGTGAGAACACTGAGACCTGATATTGTTGATGACCTTGAAGGGGTGAAAACGCTTTCTTCCGGCGGTTCATTAAAAAAGGTATTGGTAATCACGGCAGTTCTCGCTGTTATCACCGGCGGCGCTTTATCCTGGCTTGCATCAACTCATCCTGACGGGCTTGAATGGTCAATAGAAAAGATTTATGGAAAGCCTGAGGTGCCACAAAAGCAAAACCCGATTTCAGAAAATCTTTCGAAACTCCAGGAAAAGACTGCTGTGCTTCCTGATTATTCTCTGCCTTCAAAAGGAGAAGAAGAAAATCCCTCATGGCCTGCGGTAAATCCGGGCAGATCCATTTCCGGGATACTGGGCGGCATTATGGTATTAGTGGTAATTCTTCTTTTTGGAATCGGTATAAAAGCAATGAGGAAGTTCAGAGAAAAAACGTGACCTTTGATTCGGAGTATTTCAATTTAGGTTATCTCGACACCCTCTCATACAAGAAAACATTTGTTCACAGACTTGACCCAAGGGTGAAGATTCTTGTCTCCTTTGCATTTATCATCTTTGTCGTCTCTTTCCCGAAGTATGAGTTCGGCGCCCTCATGCCTTTTTTTCTGTATCCGGTTTTTTTGCTCACTGCCGGAAATATTCCACTCAGGGCTATTGCAAAAAAGGTGCTCTTCATATCGCCTTTTGCCGTCTTTATCGGGATATTCAATCCACTGCTTGATACCAAAGTCATACTTGCGCCTTTTGGAATCCCTGTTTCAGGCGGCTGGATATCTTTTTTTTCTATAATTGTGAAATTTATTCTCACCGTAAGCACAGCCTTGCTTTTGATTGCAGTTACATCTTTCCCGGGCATATGTGAAGCCCTTGCAAGGATGAAGCTGCCTAAGATATTTGTGATCCAATTGCTGTTTCTTTACCGGTATATATTTGTGGTCCTGGATGTTGCTTTGCGAATGATAAGGGCGAGAGAGGCGAGATCATTCGGCAAAAGGGGCAGGGAAATAAAGAATTTCATAAGACTCATCTCAGTTCTCCTTGTAAGGAGTGTCGAGAGGGCAGAGAGAATATATCAGGCAATGTTATCAAGAGGATTCAGAGGGGAGATAAGGGTTCTCAAAAGACACCGTCTGAGATATTATGATATCCTATTTGCAATCATATCAATCGCGATGTTTTATATATTCAGAAATTTTCCTGTGGTCAATTTTATTGGTAACAGCCTGAGCCGGATATCGAAATGAGCCATCATATCGTTGAACTGAATGATGTGCATTTCCAGTATCCCGACGGGACTGAAGCGCTGAAAGGAATTACCTTCAGGATAATTCATGGCGAATCAGTGGGGATAGCAGGCGCAAACGGCATGGGGAAAACTACTCTCCTTTTAAACCTGAGCGGACAACTCATCCCGACCAAGGGTGAAATTGTTATAGGTGAAGTGACCCTCGGCAGGAAGACGAAGCAGGAGATACGGAAAAAAGTCGGTTTTGTCTTTCAGAGGACGGATGACCAGCTATTCATGCCTACTGTATATGAAGATGTAGCTTTTGGTCCGATCAACCTGGGATTAAGCGAGGAAAAAGTTGAAGAAAGGGTGAAGAGCGCGCTTGATATGGTAGGATGTTTTAACCTCAGGAACAGACCTCCGCACAGGCTCTCTGAAGGTCAGAAGAGAGCGGTTGCTATTGCAACTGTCATGGCAATGGATCCGGACATTTTAGTAATGGATGAGCCTGCGTCCAATCTGGATCCAAAATCGAGAAGACAACTGATCAATCTCCTGAAGGGATTTAAACACACAAAGATCATCGCATCACACGACCTCGACCTCATACAGGATGTATGCAAAAGGTGCATTATTATCAGGGAAGGTAAAGTGGCTGCCGATGGTACTACTGAAGAGATACTTTCGAATGAGACTTTGCTGAAGGAGAACAGTCTCGAATTGCCTTTATCCAGACAGTGCCTGACAATCAGACAGACTTCTTGATATAAATCTCTTTTGCAATTTCAGGGTCGATGGCAACCGTGGTCTCGTCTATCTGGATAACATACGATGGGTTTCTCTGAAGGAGTCGTATAACACTTCCTGCGGCGATCCCCAATGAATTCAGTTTACTTAACCTCGATGGTTTGGCAGGCACAATAAAGGTGATCCTTCCTTTTGACCCTACCTCAAATTCAGACAGTCTGGTGACTACCGGTTCGACTTCTACCTTGTATTTTTTGCAGCATTCTCCCCTTGGTATCGGCTTGCCATGCGGACATGTCTGTGGATGACCAAGGAACGTGCATACGCTGTCGGTAAGCTCCTCACTGAGGATATGCTCCATCTTGCAGGCGTCAGCAAGAACAGTGTCATCCCGCATCTCAAAGACATCAGTAAAAAGCCGTTCTGCAAGGCGCAGGCGCCTTATAAGCGCTTTGGCCTCTGAACGGCCTTTGTCGGTGAACTGAATATCGTCAACAGATGTAACTACAAAGCCATCTGTTTTTAAAACATTGATAATGGCATCAACTTCATCATCTTCAGAACTCAGCCTGAAACGATTTAGGGCCTGATGGCCTTCTTCATTAAGGACCCACAGCAGTTCCAGAGCCTCATCAATCCGTTCCTTGTCCATACAATGGTAATTATATCATTAATATTAGTGTCTGTGTATAAACTGCTTAACACCCTCACCCTTGCCCTCTCCCCTTGGGAGAGGGAATAATTGGAAACCCCGAAGCTCAGCTTCGAGGAATTCGCTCATTAAAAAAGATCGGGTTTATTGTGAGGAATTAAAAAGGCAGTTCCAGGGACATTACCCTGCAGAAGCTTTTCCTGTGAATGGGGCAGGGGCCGTAGATCTGGAGCATTTCGAGGTGTTCTTTTGTGGAATATCCTTTATGTTTTATAAAATTATACTGAGGGTACTGAAGATGGTAACCAAGCATGATATTGTCACGTGTATATTTTGCGATTATAGATGCTGCTGCAACCGAGGCGCTGACGCTTTCTCCTTTTATTGGTGAAAGCTGTTTTATCGAAATTGACTTAAGTGATACTGCATCGATAATCAATAAATCAGGAGACCTGGAAAGGTCCTCTACTGCAAGTTTCATCGAGAGTCTCGTTGCGCGCAGGATATTTAACCGGTCGATATCTTCAGGTCCAACGATTCCGATGCCTATATCTAAAGAGGATTTTTGGATTTCAGAGAAGAGTGATATTCTCTCTGCTTCAGGCACTTTTTTGGAATCTCTGAGACCGGCAATCTTTATGCCTTCTTTCAGGACGACTGCTGCTGCAACGACCGGCCCTGCGAGTGGACCCCTTCCTGCTTCATCAATACCAGCTATGTGTAAAAACCCCTTTTGTCTTAGATCCTCGTCATGCTGATAGATATCCATAGTGAGATTAACCTGCCCTTAATCCCCTCCCTTTAATGGAGGGGAGATAATGGAAGTTCTATAAATTGATATAGTTAGATCGTATTATTCTGCAGCCGGGGTTTCAGGAGGTTTTGCTTCAAAAAATCTTTCTTTCTCCTTAACCTTTGCTGCCTTGCCTTTTTTGCCCCTGAGATAATATAGCTTTGCTCTCCTTACACTTCCTCTCTTCAGTACCTCTATCTTGTCAATATTAGGGGACAAGAGCGGAAAGATTCTTTCTACACCAACGCCAAAGGATATCTTTCTTACAGTAAATGTCTCCCGTGTGCTGCCTCCGTGCCTGGCGATTACTACGCCATCGTACGGCTGGATTCTTTCCTTGTCGCCTTCAACAACCTTTACTGAAACCCTTACCGTATCTCCAATATTAAACTCAGTCATTTCCTTTTTGAAACTTTCCTCAACTGCTCCCATTAAGCTCATTGTAATTCCTCCTTTATTTCTCTTATAAATCTTTCATCTTCATCGCTGAGCCTGCATTTTTCAAGAAGTTCAGGTCTCCTCTGCAACGTGCGCTTCAGCGCCTCTCTGCGCCTCCATCTCTCTATATCTTTATGGTTTCCGGACAGTAAAATCTCGGGCACCGGCAAGCCCCTGAACAAGGGAGGCCTTGTATAATGGGGATAATCGAGTATGCCCCATGAAAAAGATTCCACTTCAGCAGAATGTTCGTCTCCAAGGACTCCGGGTATTAATCTTGAAACAGCGTCTATTATAACTAAAGCAGGCAGTTCTCCGCCAGTCAGTATGTAATCCCCTACAGAAACTTCATCATGGGTCAGTGCAGTCCGTACCCTTTCATCAATTGCCTCATACCTTCCGCATAATAATACAAGTCTCCGGTCGTCTTCTGAAAATTCCATGGCCATGTTCTGGTCGAATTGTTTTCCTGCAGGGCTTAGCATGATAACCCTTCTCTGAGCGGCGTCAGGAAAAAGCGTTTCTACCGCTCTGAAAAACGGCTCCGGTTTCATGACCATGCCTGAGCCGCCTCCATATGGATAATCATCAACAGTTCTGTGTTTGTCTTTTGTATAATCCCGCAGATTATGCACATTTATTTCAACAATACCCTTCTGGAGGGCTTTTTTCACGACGCCCTCACTGAGATATGAATGAAAAATATCAGGGAAAATTGTAATTATATCGCATTTCATATAAGGACTTTACTCTTGAGTGCTGAAAGACTAAGGAACTATTAAGGGGTAAGAGGATTTTTTTCCTCCTACCCCTTTGTTTTTTTATTAAGTTAACTAAGGGATTTATTGCAGACTATAAGATATTATTTATCCCGCTTGAGGAGCACAGAAATGACTATTCGAGGATTTCAAGCACGCAGCGTTTGCCTATTTTTGTCCCTGATGCGCTGAGTATTGTTCTCATTGCGCGTGCAGTTTTACCTTGTTTGCCTATAACCTTTCCCAGATCGCTTTGTGCAACCCTGAGTTCAAAAACAGTGGTTTTTTCGCCTTCAACCTCGGTAACGTTAACTTCTTCAGGTCTGTCTACCAGAGCCTTCGCCATCTTTTCTACTAATTCTTTCATCATTCTACCTCCATACGAGTATTGGACTGACTATAAGCCGGTCCTTTGCATTAGCTTTTTAACACTATCAGTAGGTTGTGCTCCTCTCTGCAACCAAAGTTTTGCCTTTTCCATGTCAAACTTTATTTCGGAAGGTTCTTTTAAGGGATCATATGTGCCCAATATTTCTATAAAAGGACCATTCCTTCTTGCCCTGGAATCAGCTACAACTAACCTGTAGAAAGGTCTCTTGTGCGCTCCTAATCTCATAAGTCTTATTTTGACCAAATCATCACCTCCTTAAAAGTCTATAATTTTAATATATTTCCGTATATAAAGTAAAGGCGGAGAGTTGTTTGATTTTTCAACAGATTTTCCGTTATTATCACACACATGGAACTGAAAAAATACTTCGATGAATCAAGCCGCTATATAATGAATACTTACGGCAGATACCCGATCGTCCTCAGAAAAGGACGGGGCATGAAGGTATGGAGTTCTGACGGCAAGGAATATCTCGATTTTGTCGCAGGGGTTGCGGTAAATATCCTCGGGCACTGCCATCCGCGTGTTGTCGTTGCAATACAGAAACAGGCGCAGAGACTTATACATGTCTCGAATTATTATTATATTGAGCCCCAGATAAAACTTGCAAAACTCCTTGTGGAAAATTCCTTTGCAGATAAGGTTTTTTTCTGTAATTCAGGCGCAGAGGCGAACGAGGCGGCAATAAAGCTTGCGCGAAAATATGCAAAAGATCAGGGTAACCCGGATTGCTTTGAGATTATTACTGCCTTGAATTCGTTTCATGGAAGGACATTGGCGGCGCTTACCGCAACAGGTCAGGAAAAATTTCAAAAGGGATTTGAACCATTAGTGCCCGGTTTTAAATATGTTCCGTTCAATGATATCAATGCACTGAGAAAGACCCTCACAGACAATATATGTGCGGTCCTACTGGAACCGATTCAGGGCGAGGGCGGCGTTAATCTGCCGGATCAGAATTATTTCAAACAGGTGAGGGATCTCTGCGATGAATATAATATCCTCCTCATTCTGGATGAGGTACAAACCGGTATGGGAAGGACAGGAAAGCTATTTGCATATGAGCATTTTGATATTAAACCCGATATTATGACTATCGCAAAAGGACTCGGTGGCGGAGTGCCGATCGGCGCCATGCTGGCAACAGATAAAGTTGCAAATGCCTTTCAGCCGGGTAATCATGCCTCAACCTTTGGCGGCAACCCGCTTGTCTGTGCTGCTGCAGTTGCTACCATAGAAACACTTCTTGAAGACGGGTTTCTCCTGGATCAATGCAACAGAATGAATATTTACTTTATAGAAAAACTTGAGGGGCTCAGGTCAAAATTCCCATGGCTTATTAAAGACATCAGGGGCAAAGGTCTCTTATTAGGCATGGAGTTGACACAAGAGGGGGATTCAATCGTTAAGGCATGTCTTGAAAAGGGAGTGCTTATAAACTGTACAACAGGGAATGTGTTGCGTTTCATACCGCCTCTGATTGTGCATCGGAAGGAGATAGACCAGCTCGTTGATATCCTTAACGGAGTTTTTTTAAAGATATCATAGCATTACTTTCGGATTAAGCATCATTGCAGCTTGCCCGGCCATACCCGTATCGACCGGATAAACCTGGATGATAAAAAGAACAGGGGTTTTCAGATGAAAAGAGATTTATTGACAGTGCAGGATTTATCTTCTAAGGAAATAACCTTTCTTCTTAAAAGGGCGATAGAACTCAAATCAGGTAAAGATATCAATAAATGCCCTTTAATCGGTAAAAGCATCGGCCTTCTTTTTGAAAAGGCTTCTACCCGAACGAGGGTTTCCTTTGAGGTGGGTATATACCAGCTTGGGGGGAAGTCTCTTTATATGAATCCAAAAGAGATTCAGATTGGAAGAGGAGAGACAATTCATGATACTGCAAAGGTATTATCAAGATATCTTAATGCTGTTGTCATCAGGACTTACAGCCATAATATTCTCACAGAATTTGCATCTCATGCTTCGATCCCTGTAATAAACGGGCTGAGTGATTTGCATCACCCATGCCAGGCGCTTGCAGATCTGATGACTGTTCTTGAAAGAAAACATCGTCTTGCAGGTATCCGGTTTGCTTATATAGGCGACGGTAATAATGTTGCAAATTCTCTGATAGAAGCAGCTTCTATAACCGGAATAAATCTTGTGATCGCCTGTCCCAAGGGCTATGAGCCGGATCCTCATGTTTTTGAAAAGGCAACGGCTGGTGCAAAAAGCGATATAACCATAGTGAGAGACCCTAAAGAGGCTGTTTATAAAGCAGATGTTGTTTACACAGATGTATGGGTAAGCATGGGGCAGGAGAAAGATGCAGCAAAGAAAAAACAGAGGTTTAAAAAGTATCAGATAAACAGCAAACTCCTCTCTGATGCAAAGAAGGACGTGATAGTGCTTCACTGCATGCCTGCACACAGGGGAGAAGAGATAACCGATGAGGTTATAGACGGTCCTAAAAGTCTGGTTTTTGACCAGGCAGAAAACAGACTCCATACGCAGAAGGCGTTATTGGAATTTCTTTTAACATGATCCATGAATCCCCGAATCCCTGAACCCTTTCTGACAGCTGTTTTAATCAAAAGAATTCCTCGAAGCTCAGCTTCGGGGTTCCCAATTATTCCCTCCCCCTTGAGGGGGGAGGGTTAGGGTGGGGGTGTTTGATGAAAATGTTTTCAACACCCTCCCCTTAATCCCCTCCCCTCTCCGCACTCGGGCGGATTCGCCGAGGCGAAAAGGGAGAGGATATTTAAGATGCCTCGCAGCTCTGCTGTGGGGTAGTTCATTAGCATTGCTGTTTGTTATATTTCCTCAATATGCCTTTGCATTCCGTGCAGAAATATCTCCAAAAACAATCAGCCCAGGGGACGCCTTTCTTATTAAGGTTACAGATGCAAAACCCTCATTAATGCCCTCAGCTTCATTAGCAGGGAAGGTATTTTCTTTTGGTGATTCCGGAGATGGAAGCTTTATTGCTATCGGAGCAGTTGATATTAAAACAAAACCCGGAACCTATACTCTTAAAATAAAAGCAGGACAAAAGCAGAGGAAACTGAAAGTATCTGTAAAGAAAACCAGGTTTCCAAAACTGAAACTTACCCTGCCGGATGATAAGGTATTTTTAAACCCTGATGACCTTGATCTGGTGAAAAATGAGAATAAGAGATTGCAGTCTGTTTTTCAGACTGTATCTGAAAAACGCTGGAACGGATCTTTTATGATGCCACTCGAAAACGACAAGTCAACCGTATACGGCACAAAGCGCATTATGAACAGAAAATTTGTAAGTGTCCATAAAGGTCTGGACATAAAAGGGAAAGAAGGCGAGGAAATAAAGGCATCAAATGACGGAGGGGTTGTTTTAGCTGAAGGCTTGTTCTACGGCGGAAATACCCTTATCCTTGATCACGGGCAAGGGCTGTATACAATTTACATGCATCTTTCAGGCTTTAAGGCAAAACCTGGTGATATTGTTTCTAAAGGAGAAGTGGTTGGTTTTGTCGGCTCATCCGGAAGATCGAGCGGACCCCATCTTCATTTCGGAGTAAAGGTGATGGATATAAACGTGAACCCTGTTTCTCTGATAAAATTAGGACTGTGAAAACAGACCATCCCTTTTCCGGGACAAGGAGATTACTACCTGGCTGATATACTTGCCGGGGCGCTGTCCGGGAGGGTTTGAGTCACAAATACGTTTTTAGTGCTTATTACAATGCTTCTGACTTCATGAATCTTGTGAAGGTGTTCAAGATATGAAGAAACTGTCTGGGGAGATTTCTGGAAATAAGCTAATCTGTAGAGGGCCTTTGTATGATCATTTTCTACATTAAATATCTCCAGATTTATGTTTTTAAAAACTGAAGATATTGAGTGGGTAATGCCCGAAACATCATCTGTTTCTATTATCATATAAATCATTCTCTCTATCAGTTTGTCCTTTCTGAACTTAACGGGCAGAATCCTTTCTTCATCAGATTTGTCGGTATTCTTGCAGATGCCGGCATGGACAATAACCCTTGTCTGTTCAAGAATGCCTTTATGGGGTGCATTGTTCAGCGTGGGGACGCAAAAAGGACAGGCCAGATAATTTTCATCCAGAAAATCGAATTCGACAGGCAAGCCTTTTTGACCCGAAGAAAAAATATTCCATGCCTTGAGAAAGGGCTCATGCTTTTTCCGCAAAACAGAAATCCGCTCCCTGTCAATCAACTGAAGTTCGACTAACAGGTTTTCAGCGCCTGAAACGGAACGAAGTATTCCTATAACCTTTTCCATTCTTTCCCTTTCCGCGGGGGATATCTCATGCAGCTTTTTCCAGAACTCATCCGCATCTATATGAAGAACGGACAGATTTTTCTCCAGATAGTTTTTTGCAATGTTAAAAAGGGCGTCGATATGGAAATTTTCAAAGTGTTTTTTCAGTATCCTTTGTGCTTTCGGAGTTACACACTTTTTCAGAAAATCCTCTGTTGCTGTAATCGTATTATTTGTGTATATATGCACGACATTGCCATTATTTAATTCATGACCCAATCCAACCCGTACTCCGTCGACTACTCCATAATCAGCCCTTAATCCTAAATCCGAATGTATTTTAAATGCAAAGTCAAGTACTGTTGAGCCTTTTTTGAGATCGATAATGGTCTTCCCATCTTTTGCAAAGACCTGTATATCATCTTTTTCGATAAATGGGATCAATGTCTTCACATCCATAAAATTATTTTCATTCATCAAATATTCCTGAAGGTGGTCCATTAATTTTCTGTTGATTGTAGTGTCTTTGCTGAAACTCCCATACACAAGGATGCCTTTTCTGTTGAATTCGTTAAACCTATCAGTTGTAATGAGCAGGGGGATCTTGACTCCTCCCACAACGACTGTATAATTAACCCCCCTGAAATTATTAAACTTGGGCACAGATATATTATCTTCAATAGTGCCGGCTACCTTGTAACTGCTGTTGACAAGCCAGAGCATTTTATAAGCATTATCAACAGAGTCAACTACAAGCTTGAATAATAGAACATTGGGGATATGCATAAAATTGTAATCGTTTATATCAAGAAATGGTTTCCAATGGACTCTTATCTTCCTTATCTTTACGTCATTTTCATGGCATTTCTCGAGGATATTCATTTTAAAATTATCAATAATCGGAGCGGCTTCTTCCTGAATGTTTTTAAGTCTTTCGGAGAACAGGGCGAATTTATCCGGATAAAGGATCGGCATGCAAAGAGATTCTATTTCATTTGCAATGTCCGTAAGACATAGACGTATGCACAGTTTATAATAGATGTCCATAGATTCATTTGCGATACGTATCTGCTTTTCCTGTCTGAGATGCGCCAATGTTTTGAGATTGTGCAGCCTGTCAAAGATTTTAATGTAGGCAACTCTTGGGTTGTTAATAGTATGAGAAAAGAATTTATCATATGACTCATCCTTGTGCTCTTTTATCTTTGTCAGCCCCTCTACAACTTCCGCAACTTCTTCTCCAAACAATTCCGAGATTTCAGTCCTGCTGACCTCACCGTCCTCAATGACGTCGTGAAGGAGACAGCTGTCTATCGAGATCTTGTCAACCATGCCATTTTCAGCTGCGATAAGCGCCACATTTAAAGGGTGGAATATATAGGGTTCTCCGCTCTTACGCCACTGATTTTTATGAACATCTGCTGCGTATTCAACGGTTCTTTTGATATCCTGATATATTTCAGGATACGTTCTGTTTCCCTTAACAATATTGCGTATTTCATGTTCGGCGCAGTTAAGCGCTATTTTTTCGACCAATTTTTTCTGTAAAACTATATTCCTGTCCATGTTATTTAATATAACAAAATTGCGTTAATTGTTAAATTAATGGCTGAGTTATAAATGCATGGAATAATCCAAAGGCTGTCATTCCCGTTCTCCTCGGCGAATCCGCCTGTGTGCGGACAAGTGAAGCGCGTCGGGAATCCTTCTGTGAAGCCATCGGAAAGATTCTCGCCTCGGCGAGTCGCTCCCGCACTCAGGCGGGTTCGCTGAGGAGAAGAGGTGACCGGACAAGCCGGAATGACAAACAAACGGCAAGAATACCGACTTTATGGGCAGCCACTAAATAATGGCCGGGTTATGATGGAAACTGTAAAATTGACTGATTATGAATAGGCTTGGTATATTCAATTAAAAGGAGATATTATGCTTAAGGCAAAAGATATTATGACAAAGGATGTAATTACAGCAGAGCCGGCCACTACGATAGAAGAACTGGCAAGGATATTCATGCAATACAAGATCAGTGGCGCCCCCGTTGTTGATAATAAAGGCAATCTGAAAGGAATTGTAACTGAGAACGACCTCATAAGCAAAAACAGCAGGCTCCACATACCCACAATCTTAAGATTGTTTGATGCCTATATACCGCTCGGTACAAGCAGGATGGAAAACGAGATCAGGAGGATGGCTGCATCTACGGTAGAAGACATATGCACAAAAGACGTGATCACTGTTGATGAAGAGGCTTCGGTGGAATATGTGGCCACGTTAATGACAGAGAAAAAAATACATCTTCTGCCTGTTCTGAAAGAAGGGAAATTAGCCGGAATTATCGGTAAGAAAGACCTTATAAAGGGATTTGTAAACGAGCATTCCGAATAATTAACCCCCTATAGGGGTGCCCTTAATAAATATATAGTCGATGTTCTGGTAAAAGAGACTACCAGTTAAAAATCTTCAGGTCAGAGACGACTTTTGCGATATTATCAAAATCGGAATCATTGTGCAGAAGAAATAAACTGTTTTCGATAGCTGTCTGAGCAATCAAACAATCTATAGTGCTTCCGATCGTAATGCCTTTTTTCCTGCATTTGAAATAAATCCTTGCAGCAGAGGCAAATGATTCTTTTTCGTCCTTAAGGGAGTAAAATCGCTGTGTATCAAGATATCTTTTTGCCATGTCGAAGTCTTTCTCTGTTTTCACACCTTGCAAGACTTCCTGATAAACAAATGGATTTATGCCGAACGGTATATTATTCTCAAGAACATATTGAAATTTAAACATGGCATCATTCTCATTGTCAGACAGGTAATCGATCATCACTGATGTGTCAACAAGAATCACATCAGTCTCCTTTCCTTAATTTTTTGTAATCGTAATCAGGCTTGAAATCTATTTTGCCTCGCAAGGCTCTCAGGTCTAATCTTTGTCGAGAAATTATTAATTCCTTTAGCGCTTCATTAATCAGTTCTTTTTTAGTTTTTGCCTTTGAATACCGGAACGCGGTTTTTACTATTTCATCATCCAATACGATATTTGTCCTCATTCTCATACACCTCCCTATACACACATTGTAGCACAATCAATCCTGGTTTTGATGAATATAAACATATCGTCGGTCAACGGGCTACCGTATATAAGTGCCCTCGCTTTTATGAAATAGAGAGTCTTGTTGGATGTTAATTTAACATCCTGACAAGACCTGAACCCGTCGAATAGACATAAAGAGGGTCAGCAAAGAGCACTTGTCGAGGTTCATTCTTTCCTCAAATCTATATAGCAGCAGATTTTATGAGGGCGCAAACAACAACTAACCACCGTTAGATATGCTTGAGAAGTGTTTATTTAAAATAGAAAGTGTTAAATGCACAGACAATGTCTTCTTTTTTAGTCCCCGACATTCTCC
>VGWX01000065.1 GCA_016873615.1 Nitrospira sp.
ATCACATCCGCGAAGGTGCGTTCTGTTTTACGGAAGTATCTGAGGCCGGATACGAAAATTAGGAGTGTCAATGCAATCGATAGAAGGAATCCCGGCCAGTATAGTTGTATATTCTGTCCGAGAAGCGCCCAGCGGAAACCGTCGATGACTCCGACCATTGGATTAATTGAATATAAAAGACGCCAGTTTCCGGGGATAATGCTGCTGCTGAAGCCGACCGGTGAAACATAGAGCCCGAACTGGATGAAGAAAGGGACAACGTAACGGAAATCGCGGTATTTCACATTCAGGGCTGCGATCCAGAGGCCGAAACCGAATGCTGCCAATGACGCCAGTATGAGGAAAAAGGGCAAAGTGATGATCCGCCAGTCAGGGAGAAACTGATACCAGACCATGAGGGCTGCAAGGAAAACAAATGAAATAAAAAAATCCACCAGACTGACTATCACTGTGCTTACAGGCAGGATTATCCTTGGAAAATAAACCTTGGAAAGGAGGTTTGAATTTGCAATCAGAGAATTGCTGCTTTCAGAAAATGAATTTGCAAAAAACTGCCATGGCAGCAGGGCAGCAAAGACAAGCACTGGATAAGGCACGCCTTCGGATGGAAGTTTGGCCAGCTTCCCAAAGATGATTGTGAAGATGACCATTGTCAGCAGCGGACGTATCAGGCTCCAGGCGACTCCAATGACTGTCTGCTTGTAACGCACAAGGATATCCCTCCATGCAAGGAAATAGAACAACTCCCTGTAATGCCAGATATCCTTCCAGTATTGCCCTTCAGTTCGTCCGGCTTCTATAACTAATTCAGGCTGGGCTTGAGTGTTCATTAGATATAGTTTGTTTAATTGTTAAACCGTTAAATTGTTGAATTAGGGACGGACGTAGGGGACGTTGCCAATAAAACCAACATATTAAAGGGAGCACCATTTAATGATCAATTTATGGATTACGAATTCAGGAATTCGGCGATTCAGAAACCCTTCACTCAATATCATACACAGGGCTGAGCTTTATTTCTTCGATATGTTCAAAATGTTTCCTGTTCCTCGTAAGAAGCGGCAGATCTTTTGCCCATGCTGTTGCTGCTATAATATAGTCGATAAGCATCTCCTGTTTTTCACCATATTTTCTAATCAATTTAAAATATTTCCGATTAATAGTCTCATCTATTCTAAAGACTCTGATCTTTATGAGCATATCCATTATTTTCTGTCTCTCTGAATCTCTGAGTCCCCGCTTTGACAGCAGTTCTTTCCTGGTGAGTATAGAACAGTACAACAAAATATCTTTTGATTTGAATAATTCTCTGGCCGGTTTTACTTCCTTCAGTGCGTCGATAAATATGTCCGTATCTATCAGGAGTTTGATTTTTGCCATTCAATAAGTTCTTCGATAAACCTTTTGCCGGTCTTCACTTTCTTAGCCTGCCTTGTTCTCAATACTCTGACATACTCAGCGCTGTCCATAATATTCATGTATGAGAACTCTTCCTCCTTTGCTTTAAGAAACTGAGCAAAATTAATCAACACCTTTAACTTGTCATTCGGCAACTCTTTAGTGATGTTGATTATCTCTTTTTTATAGTTGACTGCCAATCCCATAGATTCTCCTTTCAGCTACTACAAGTTCAGGTGCATGTGCGATAAGAGCTTTACTTGCCAGCTTTATGGCTTCAGCTATGGCCTCCTTTGTTATTGCACCACGCCATTCTTCAATAATTGCCGTCCACACCAAACCACTGGCAACCTGTTCCAAGACGTCCGCAACCAATATGCGTGTACCTCTGAAAACCGGTTGTCCATGACAGATTTTCGGATCAGTTACTATGTAACGACTAATATTTTTCCTCTCATTTTATTCCCCCATTTGTCCCTCTAATACATCAATTTATATTTAAAGTATATCATATCCGGTAAGCCTAAAAACTAATGTAATATGAGTTCTTGGGGTCTTCTTGTTTATTTGGATAATTGGAAATTCAGATCTCGCCTTTTCGGAATGCTTCCTGGATTTCGATAGTTCTTTTAGGGAAGGATTTTCTCATCTTGTTTGCAAGAAAAAGCCATTGCAGCCGGCGTTCAATGGACCACTTACGGTATTCGGCAATTTGTTCGCGTCTGACAGTATATGAGAAACCTTTTTTCTCTTCTTCCATTATCTTTCCAAAATTACCTTTAAGTGTTCTACATCTGAAAGATCCTGTTTTCTGCCTGCCCGAAGCTTCAACTCTATAAGATCATGAATGGAAATAGTCGGGATTCTTATCCCTTCAAGCTCAACACTAATTGCTCTGCTTTTCAGTGTGTCATAAGGAATTGGAGAATCAATGACAAAATCAATTTCTCCAATGGGCAACGTCTCGCTATAAAAATTCAGCGCTTTCATATGTTTGTCCTGAATCCAGGAATTCCTCTTTGATTCATCGGCAAGATCATGAGGATTGACTGGAATTTTAGGCCGATAGCCCCATTGGCTAAGCTTTGTAACCAGCCTGCTAATGTTATCCTGCTGAAGGAAGATCATGAGATCAATATCATAAGTCATCCTCGGGACACCATGAAAATTAACCGCAAGTCCCCCGACTACTAAATAATCTATTCCCAGATCATTGAGTTCTCTGAATATTTCCTTGAAATCTAATTCCATTGTTTGATCTTATACTTACCGGAGCAGCAGGAACAGTATCGAAACTATCACTGCTGCGATGGCAGTTATAATGATTTCCCAATGCTTGGACCAGATATCTGCCAGCCAGCTCCTGCCCTGGGTTTTCTTAAAACTTTCTGCCAGTTTACCGGTGGTTTTCCGGATATCCTTGGGGCTAAGTTTCATTTGTCACACAAATACTATGCATTAAATCACATTTTTTTCAGATATTGACAGGACATAGTGTTTGAGCGGATTTATTTTGCCGATATTCAGACAGTATATATTTGATAATAAAGAGGCAAAATACCTCGGAGGTCAAAGACCGAGAATGAGCGAAAATATTATGTCCTGTCACGGTAACCAATGCTTATGAATAATCCGGATTAGACGCACGAAGACACATACCATTCATATGTCTTCCTTATGCCGTCTTTGAGGCTTATCTTCGCATACCAGCCCAGGGCTTTTATCTTCGAGACATCGAGCAATTTTCTGGGCATTCCATCAGGCTTTGTTGAATCAAGCTCTATTCTGCCCTTAAAGCCGACGGTCTCTGCCACCAGATCTGCAAGCCCTTTTATAGTTATGTCACTCCCTGTCCCTATGTTCACGAACTCACCAATTTCTCTGTGGCTATAATTCTCCATGAGGAATACGCATGCATCAGCAAGATCATCAACATAAAGGAACTCCCTGAAAGGCTTCCCACTGCCCCATAGTTTTACATAATCCTGACTGATTCCAATCTCTTTAAGGATGATGTCAAGGTCAAGGTTAAGGTTGAGGTTAAAACCCAGAGGATATTTTTGCAAATCTTTCTTTATTGCATCATATCTTTTTTTATGAAATAATTGAGCAAGATGGAACTTTCTTATCAGCGCCGGCGGGACATGTGCTGTTTCCAGATTGAAATTATCATGCGGGCCATATAAATTTGTCGGCATTACTGAGACGAAGTCAGATCCATACTGCTCGTTATAATACCGGCAAAGTTTTATTGCGGATATTTTTGCAATGGCATATGGTTCGTTCGTAGGCTCAAGCATGCCCGTCAGCAGATAATCCTCTTTCATCGGCTGGGGAGCAAGTTTCGGATATATGCAGGATGAGCCGAGGTTAAGCAGTTTTTTTACGCCATTTTTATATGCAGAATGTATAACATTCGCAGCGATCATGATGTTGTCATAAATAAACTCGGCCTTATAGGTGCTATTTGCAAGGATACCGCCTACCTTTGCAGCAGCGAGGAAAACATAATCAGGCTTTTCTTGGGCAAAAAACTCCTCCACATCGATCTGGCGTATCAAATTGAGAGGGACATACGTAATTCGTGATTCGTAATTCGTGATCGGTTTTTTCTTGTGGTAATTAGAAATTAAATATTTATAACCAGAGAAAATCAGTTTTCTGATAATCGCAGAACCAACCATCCCTGTGCCTCCGGCTATGAATATTTTGTCAGTGATCTTCATATAATAAAAAAGTTCAGTAATCCACTCTCCCCCTCCCTTGAGGGGAGGGGACTAAGGGGAGGGTGCTGTAACTTCTTTTTATCAAACACCCTCTCCCTAACCCTCCCCCCTCAAGGGGGAGGGAATAAAGAGGACTTTCCTCAGCATAATCACTAATCACGACTCACATACCTCGTTCTGTTCACGGCCTTTAACACCTTTCCCTTATCTTCTCGTATTTTGCAAAGTCGTGTTTGGTGTAGGTAAAGCCTTTCTTTTCGCATATCTTTATGCCTTTACCGACCGGCTTCAGACCTGTGAGCTTCATATCATAATCAACCATTATTTTTACGAGTTCATTGAATGTTGTCCGCGGCTCCCATCCGAGTTTCTCTCTGGCTTTTGTGATATCAGCCTTTAAGAAATCCACCTCAGTAGGCCGGAAATATTTTGGGTCTATCTCAACAAGCGTGTCTCCGACCTTAAAGGTTGAGGTCAAGGCCGGGGTTAAGGATTTGATAATACCCTTACGGTTTGCGCCGCTTCCTTTCCATTCTATCCCGATGCCGACATAGCCAAATGCCTCATCGAGAAATTCTTTTACCGAGTGGCTTTCGCCTGTGCCGATAACATAGTCATCCGGTTTATCCTGCTGCAATATCATCCACTGGCATTCTACATACTCAGGCGCAAACCCCCAGTCTCTCTTTGCTTCGATATTGCCCAAATAAAGCTTTTTCTGTTTTCCTGCGAGCATGTTTGCAAGGGCACGGGTGATCTTCCTGGTAACAAAGGTTTCACCCCTTCGCGGTGATTCATGGTTGAAGAGAATACCGTTGCATGCAAACATCTTGTAGCCTTCACGGTAATTTATCGTCATCCAGTAGGCATAAACTTTTGCAGCCGAGTATGGACTGCGTGGATAAAAAGGCGTCTTTTCATCTTGAGGCGGAGGGCTTGCGCCGAACATCTCTGATGAAGAAGCCTGATAAAATCTGGTTTTTATCCCACTTCGCCTTACAGCATCGAGTAATCTTGTCGTGCCGAGGGCTGTTATATCTCCGGTATATTCCGGCATATCAAAGCTCACTTTTACATGACTCTGAGCCCCAAGATGGTAAATCTCATCCGGCCTGATGTTATAGATCATATTTGCAAGCTGGCCTGAATCCGACAAGTCGCCATATTGTAAAAACAGCCGCGTCCCCGGCAAGTGGGGGTCTCTGTATATATGATCTATCCTCCCGGTGTTGAATGCGCTTGACCTGCGGATCAGACCATGCACTTCGTAATCTTTTGACAAAAGCAGCTCCGCAAGGTATGAACCGTCCTGACCTGTTATTCCAGTTATTAATGCCCTTTTCATATCACCCAACCTCTATTTTATTTTTTTACTTAACCTTAACCTCAACCTTAACCTTTTTCTTTGTTCCTCCCGTAAACATCATCTATTCTTACGATATCGTCTTCGCCCACATATTCCCCGTTCTGAACCTCGATTATCTCCAGAGGCACCTTGCCCGGGTTTTCAAGCCTGTGAAGGGTTGATTTTGGTATATATACTGATTCATTTTCATGAACAAGTTTATCAAGATCGCCGATTGTTACCTTGGCCGTTCCCTTTACTACTACCCAGTGTTCCGACCTGTGATAATGCATCTGAAGGCTTAATCGCTCTCCGGAATTGACAACTATCCTTTTGATCTTATAGCGTTCACTTTCTTCGAGAACCGTATAACTTCCCCACGGACGATATGTTGTTACATGCTCTGACGCCTCTTTTCTGCCATCTTCTTTTAACTTATTTACAATTTCTTTTACTTTTTGTGTTTCCCCCTTTTTGGCGACCAAAACTGCATCATCTGTGTCTATTATTAGACAATCTTCAAGCCCTATTGTTGTTATCAGCCTTTTATTACTCATCACAAAGGTGTCCTTTGTATCCATCGTAATAACATCGCCCATTTTGATATTACCCATCTCATCTTTATCTGCCACATCATAGAGCGAGTCCCATGAGCCAATGTCATTCCAATATACATCGAGGGGCATAACTACGATTCTTTCTGATTTCTCAGCCACAGCATAGTCTATGGAAATATCCTGCATCTTATGGAAATTTGCGATCATCTCCTCGAAGCTCATATCCATTATGGCCCTGATATCCGGCGCATATCTTTCAAACTCTTCCATCATCGTGCGTATGCTGAATGCAAACATACCGGAATTCCAGTAGTAACTCCCTTCATTTACATACTGCCCGGCGGTATCAATATCAGGCTTTTCTGTAAATTTTTCAACCAGAAAATAATCTTTGCTCTTTGCTCTTTGCTCATTGCTTTTTGCTTTTATGTAGCCGTACCCGGTCTCGGGTCTTGTGGGTTTTATGCCAAATGTTACTATATAGCCTTTTCCGGATATCTCCTCAGAAAGTCTTACATACTCAGCAAATCTCTCAGGAGGTTTAATAATATGATCTGCAGGAGAGATGAATATTACCTCGTCTTCCTTGCACCCGAGTTTTTCGATGCAGTATTTCATGCCGAGGGCTATTGCCGGCGCTGTATTCCTGCCGACAGGTTCAAGGATGATATTATTGACGTCTGGCTGGTTCAGGACAAGGGAATGGAGATCGGTCAGGACATGGAATTTATATTCATTGTTTGTCATGACGATCATGTTTTCAGCAGATACAACTCTCAGGAGCCTTTCCGCGGTTTCCTGCAGGAGAGATTTACTGGCATTCAGCTTCAGGAATTGCTTTGGATAGTTTTTTCTGCTTAAGGGCCAGAGCCTTGTGCCCGAACCGCCGGCAAGTATAAGAGCCTTCATAAATTCTCCCTTTTTGGTAAAAAGTACGCAGCAAAATATTTTATATTATTATATTTCATATTAGCGCTTAATACCTACTGCTTACTGACTTTTTTAAGTTCATTTTCCAAAAAGGATCTGTATTGATTCAGGGACTTTTCATCTTCTGCCTCGAAGCGCATTACGATTACCGGCTGGGTGTTGCTCGACCTAACGAGGCCCCATCCCTTCTCAAACACAACCCTTGCGCCATCAATATCATAGATCTTTTTAATGGTGATCGGACCATTGCTCAACAAAGCGTATTCCTTACATTTATTCACCAAAAGTTCTACAATCCTCTTCTTCCGGTCATCGCGGCATTCCAGCCGTATCTCAGGGGTGTAGACCATGCGGGGGATGTCTGAAAGCAGTTCGTTAATCCCGAGACCTGAGATCTTCATAATCTCAATGAGACGGAAAGTCGTATAGATAGCATCATCATAACCATAATAATCATCTCCGATAAAGATATGGCCGCTGAATTCACCTGCAAGCGGCGCAGCTTCTTTCCTCATCTTGTCTTTTACCAGAGAGTGTCCTGTCTTCCACATTATAGGATGGCCACCATGCTTCTCTATATCATCAAACATCAGTTGTGAACATTTGACGTCTCCGATGATAGTTGCGCCCGGATTCCTTTTCAGGATATCCCTTGAAAGGACTATCATCATCTGATCACCCCATACGATATTGCCGGAACTGTCAACAAGCCCTATTCTGTCGGCATCCCCATCATATCCCACACCAAAATCAGCCTTTTGCTCTTTTGTTATTCTTATGAGATCTTTGATATATTCAACAACGGTCGGATCCGGGTGGTGGTTAGGGAACCGGCCGTCGGGCTCACAGTAAAGGGGGATGACTTCACAACCCATTGCAGCCAAAATCTCAGGGGCCACGATACCGGCTGTGCCATTTCCTGCATCAACCACAACCTTCAGACTCCTGTAATCCTTTTCGGACAAATAGGAAAACCTGTTCAGCATGAAGTCTTTGTATGCAGTGGCTATATCATATCGCTCAATCTGCCCCTGACCCGCTGTTTCAGTAAACAATTTTTTTTGCATGATTTCTTTGACGCTCTGGATCTTATCGCCAAATATGGTTTCTTTTCCTATGCTCATTTTGAAACCGTTATATTCAGGCGGGTTATGGCTTCCCGTCACCATAATACCGCCATCAAGGTTCATATGATGAATAGAGAAATATTGCAGAGGCGTCGGGCAGAGACCTATGTCATATACATTGAGTCCGGTTGAAGTGATCCCTCTCATAATATTCTTTGCAAGGGCCTCTGAACTCAACCGTGCATCCCGTCCCACACTCGCCAGTTTTGCAGAAGGATTTGCCTTTCTGATAAGGACAGAAAAAGCCTTTCCGAGCGAAAAAGCAAAATCCTCGTCAAAGTCTCTTCCTACTACACCTCGAATGTCATATTCCCTGAAAATTCTATCGCTAAACATATATCTTTCTTTTCACCCATTCCACATTATCCAGATACCACTTTACAGTTTTCTCAATGCCTTCTGAAAATTGCACCTTCGGCTTCCAGCCGATCTCCCGGCGTATCCTGTCTGAATTGAGCGAATATCTGAAATCGTGCCCCAACCTGTCTTTTACAAATTCTATTAAGTCTTCTGTCTTCCCTAATATCTTCAAGATGGTTTTAACAACATCTATATTTCTCTTTTCTTCTCCGCTTCCGACATTGTATATTTCACCTGCCCTGCCTTTCTCAACTGCTTCAAAGACTGCCTCGGCACAGTCAGATACAAACAGCCATTCTCTGACATTTTCACCCTTTGCATAAACAGGGACCTTCTGATTGTTCAACGCTTTCAGTATCACGACCGGAATAAGTTTCTCCGGATACTGCCATGGCCCATAGTTATTCGATGGTCTGATTGTTATGACAGGCAGGCCATACGTCCTGTGATATGCCCTTCCGAGCATATCAGCAGACGCCTTGCTTACAGAGTAAGGCGAACTTGGATTAAGCGGCGTTGTCTCATAAAACTGACCTTCTTCCTCGAGATCGCCGTATACCTCATCTGTTGAGATATTTATGAATCCTTTAATTTCATGCTGTCTTGCAATGTCGAGAAGCGCCTGGGTGCCTTTTATATTGGTATCGAGGAAAGGAGAGGCGTCTTGTATGCTCCTGTCAACATGGCTCTCTGCTGCCCAGTGGACAACGATATCAGGTTTTTCTTTTCTGAAAACTTCTCCGACAGATTCTCTGTCTGTTACATCGATCTTATAAAATGTTATCTTCCCTTCTGCATTCTTTAATCTCTCTGTATCTCCTGCATAGCTAAGCTTGTCAATAACTGCGATCTCATACCCTCTCTCCACTCCCTGCCTGACAAATTCGCTCCCTATAAACCCTGCGCCGCCTGTTGCTAAGAGCTTTCTCATCAGATCTCCTCTTTTTCGAACATGAGTTGAACGTATCTGTCTATCCCGACTTTCCAGTCAGGTATCGTAACATTTAATTCTTCTGAAAGCTTCAGATTTGACATTGCAGAGAAGAACGGCCTTTTTGCCGGCACAGGAAATGAATCTGAGCTTACCGGCAATATCAGGTTGTCGAGACCAAGCCTTTCTATATAATAACGTGCGACTTCGTATCGTGAGGCATACCCGCTGTTGGTCAGATGATAAACTCCCCTCATTCCTTTGATGATTGCCAGCATTGTGAGGCTTACGATATCCTTTGTAAAAGTAGGCGCCGAGATCTGGTCATAGACGATTTTCATAACCCTGTTCTTTTTTGCCCACTCCAGCAACTTATAGAGAAAGTTCTGCTTGCCCTCTCCAAATACCCAGCTCACTCTGAACAGCAAAAAATTATCTGTTTCTTCTTTTAAAAAAGTTTCGCCGAGCAACTTCGTTTTTCCATAACTGTTGATCGGGTTCGGCGCATCTTCCTCTGTATAGAAATCCTTCTTTTCACCGTCAAATACATAATCACTGCTGAAGTGAATCAGGAGGGCATTGTTCTTTTTGCACATAGAGGCCAGATTTTTCACTCCCAGAGCATTTACCTTATATGCGGTGTCAAAATCTTCTTCAGCCTTATCAACAAAATTATATGCAGCACAATTCAGAACAATGTCTGGCGTATATTGAGAGAAGGCTGTTTTTATGCTGTCAGGATCGGATATATCCAGTTTTTCTTTATCAAGAGCCGCCACCTTATATTCATAATCTTTTAATGATTGCTGGAATTCCTTCGCAAGCTGGCCGTTGGCGCCTGTGATAAGGATTTTCATTGAGATAGAGAAAGGTTAAGATTGAGGTTGAGGTTAAGCATCACGTTTTTTGTACTCAAAATTATTATCAGCATCCCTCAATAACGGATGCTTCATATCTTTTTCAGAGAGTACAGGGTCGTTGACCGGCCATTGGATATTGATATCAGGATCATTCCATATAATTCCCCTGTCATCCGCCTGAGAATATTCTCCTGTGCATTTGTATACAACATCAGCTGATCCGCTGAGAACAACAAAACCATGTGCAAAACCGGGAGGTACATAGAGCATCCGATGATCCTCTTCAGATAACTCAACCCCTTCCCATCGTCCGAATGTCGGTGACCCTTTTCTTATATCCACTGCCACATCAAAGATATTGCCCCGCAGACATTGAACCAATTTACCCTGTGCATGCGGATCCTTCTGGTAATGGAGCCCCCTTAAGACTCTGTGTGCCGACCTCGAATGATTATCCTGGACAAATTGCTCATGTATCCCTATGTTGAGAAAATCTGAATATTTATATGTCTCTACGAAAAACCCTCTCGCATCAGCAAAGATTCTTGGTTCGATGAGAATGACATCCGGGATAGAGAGCCGCTTGAAAGTAAAAGGCATCGCTACGAGCTATGAGCCATGAGCTTAGAGCCAAGAGCATTCAAGATCAGCAAATAATTGCTTTTAGTTTGTTGCTCTATGCGCTTTGCTCCATACTCCATGCTTATTTGATGAGCCTCATCAAGTATTTACCGTAATCGTTGTGGTTTAAATGCTGGGCGAGTTTTGCCAGTTGATTTTTATCAATATATCCTAATTTGTATGCGATTTCTTCAATACAGGCTATTTTCAGGCCCTGTCTCTTTTCAATTGTAGCTATAAATTCTCCTGCTTCCAGAAGACTCTCATGAGTTCCTGTATCGAGCCATGCATATCCCCTTCCGAGGAGTTCAACCCTGAGCTTCCCTCTCCTGAGATATTCCCTGTTTACATCTGTTATTTCGAGTTCTCCCCTCCGTGAAGGCTTCATGTTCTTTGAAATATTTATTACCTCATTGTCATAGAAATAGAGGCCTGTCACTGCATATTTTGACTTCGGCGCTTTTGGTTTTTCCTCGATTGACAGGGCATTCCCCTCCTGATCAAACTCCACGACACCGTACCGTTCAGGATCATTAACATAATAGCCGAATATTATTGCTCCGCCCTTTGTGTCTATGTTGTGTGTAGCCTTTTTAAACAGCTCGGTAAGGCCGTGGCCGTAAAAAATATTGTCACCCAGCACAAGACAGACATTATCGCTGCCTATGAATTCTTCACCTAATATAAATGCCTCGGCAATGCCGCCCGGATAAATTTGTTCCTTATAGGAAAAATTGAGCCCCAAATGAGACCCATCGCCGAATATATTCCTGAATCTCGGCAGATCCTGAGGGGTTGATATTATGAGGACGTCCTTTATTCTTGAAAGCATGAGCGCTGATAAAGGATAGTAGATCATGGGTTTATCGTATATAGGCAAGAGCTGCTTGCAGACCCCTATTGTGACCGGATAAAGCCTTGTACCGCTCCCGCCTGCCAAGATAATACCTTTCATGATTTTGCTATTTTAGCTGACAAGCCGGCAAGCTGGCAAGCTAAAGGAGGCAGGCTACCGCCATTCATGTCCAATTCGGGCATGTCCTTTTAAAAATGCTCTCAGCGATCTGCTTTCAAGCATAATATTTAAGAAAGCCTCCAAGCTGACAGGCCTGCAGGCTAAACTGCTTTCATGCTACTGCCAGAAAATAACTGTCAAGTTCGACTCTGCACTGCATTGTTTCAAGCAGTATCATTACTCTTTCATGGCCTTTGATCTCTTTTTCAAAAATACCGTAAAAATCTTTGAAGGGTCCGTCCTTTATCAGAACCTTGTCACCGTTCTTAAAAGCAGAGGGTTTAATAACGATTAGGTTATTATCTTCTATCCCGTCCTTTATTGCATTTACAACCTCATCCTGCACTGCTACAGGGTTCTTTTTACCGACAACATACCTCACACCCCTTGTATAGGTTACGAGATGAGTGTATTTGTCTTTATCGAAGTTTACAAAAAGGTAGCATGGGAAGAGAGGTTCTATAACATCAGTCAGCTTGTTGCGTTTGAATTTTCTGAATTTGATTTTTGGATTAAGGACTTCAAGTCCTATATTTTGCAGGAAAAAAGCTACAGAATCTTCCTTCTTGGGTTTAGTATAAACAGCATACCACATTATCTATTAATTATAATATTTTTCATATAAAACCTGCATGTTTTACATTAATTTATTGCCGATAAACTATCGGCAGTCAGACCCCTCAGGTGCCTTCAAACCCGATTGTTACTTTTTCTCCCTCAACAATAACAGGCACTTTCCTGACCCCGTCTGAAATTTTCAACATCTCTTCCAATTTTTTGCTGTCTGCTTTTACATCGATATAGCTTGCTTTTTCTCCATACGCCGACCTGGCTTTGTCTGTGAAAGGTCAGCCTGCCTTGCCATAGATAATAATTTTTTCTGCCATAATGGCGCCTCCAGATGTTATATTTTGCTTCCCGACTACTACCCCATTAAATACCGCTCAGGGTTTGCGCTTATACAATTCATTATAACACCCTCATCATAACCTGTTTGAATGAGTCTCTGTGCCGATTCAGCTACAGTCATGCTGCCGCCGAGGAGTTTGCCATGAACATCGGCAACGCTTTTGTTCTGAGGGAGAGTTTTTGTCTCTTTTACCGTATCTGAGACTATGATTATTCTGTCATGATTTTTTGTTTTGAATATCAGTTCAATTGTCTTTTCATGGAGATGAAAAGGGTCTGCAATTATCTCAATGCAGATATCCTGATTCAAAAGGCCGAATCCGGCAATCCCTGGTTCCCTGTGATGAAAACCCCGCATTGCATTATATATATGAGTAATGCCCCTTGCTCCTGCATGGAACCCTGCCTCAGCCTCTGCATATGTTGCATCGGAATGACCCATGCTGACAATGATTCCTTTATCAGAAATCGTCCTGATGAGTTCAACAGATCCTTTAATCTCAGGCGCAACCGTTATGATCTTTACCATATCTTCAAAGCCTTCAATGAGTTTACAAAAGTTGTATTCACTGGCTTCAACGAAAGAAGGAGTATGCAGGGCGCCGGATTTTACAGGATTCAGGAATGGACCTTCGAGATGGATTCCGGTGATTTTTGACTGCTGAGCGCTGGCTGCTGAGCGCTGAATCTCCATCGCCTTTTTCACCGTCTCCATATTTTCCCTCATTGCCTTTATTGGAGCCGGATATATGGCTGGAAGGATTTCCGACACTCCGTAAGAACCATGTATTTCAGCGATCTTCAGGATATCTTCTATAAGGTTTGCCCTTGTATCGAAACCGCCTATGCCGTGGGTGTGTATGTCTATGATCTTCATTGAAATTATCATAGCACATAAGACATATGATCACAGACAGAATCCACTTAGAGCATAGTACCAACCACCCTCACCCTTGCCCTCTCCCCTTGTATGATAGAGGATAGGGTAAATTAACAATGAACTTAACCACGGGTGTGACAGACCGTACTCCCCTTGGGAATTTCGATCCCGTCCTT
>VGWX01000066.1 GCA_016873615.1 Nitrospira sp.
TGTGAAAGCAATAGTAAACCTGGCTCACAACCTGAAGATGGATGTTATAGCTGAAGGAGTAGAAAAAGGAGAACATCTTCCTATCTTAAAGGCGCTGAAATGCAAATATGTGCAGGGGTACTTTTTCTCACAACCGGTAAATAGTGAAGAGGCAGGGAATTTAATATCAGCAGCAAGTTCTCAGTAATCGAAAGCGAGCGATTAAAAAGGGCAATGGTTCGTTGGTGTAGTGAATTAGGGGATAACATTTACAGGACCGGCGCAATGTTTGTGCAATAACGAGAAGGTATTATTATGAATATAGATACAGTACTAAATCCTGGAAAAACAGAAATAAAACAGAGAGAAAAAAGACGACAAAAAAGATTTATTGAGCGATGTAAAGTTGAGTTTATTGTAAATGATAAAACTTACAGAGGATTATCCAGTAATTTCTCTGTTAATGGTCTCTTCATAAGAACGAAGCAGCTTTTTCAAACAGAAACACTCCTGGACATAATAATTCATTTCCCAAATGATTTAAAATCCCGATTAAAGGGAAAAGTTGTCAGAGTTTCAAGAAATGCTCTCAGGGGAGCAAGTGAAACAGCAAGAGGATATGATGAAAATGGCATGGGGATAGAAATCATAGAAAAAGATTCTCTATACCTCCACTTCCTCAGATCATTTCTTTCACATAAGGGAAAAGACCTTTTTGGAGAATTAGTATTTTCTGAACAAGAATCAATATATCGAAAAATTAAATCTGAATTACAAAATACGTGTCAACTCTTTGACGTCGTTGCTTTTTTCATCAGGGAGCAGTCAAACCAGGGCAGTTTATCGGGCAAAGTATGGTTTGAGGCCAAAATGAAAAATAATACCAAGCATACCTTTAAGGAACCTATAGTAACATTGATGACAATTAATAATGACCACTACATGCAAAATGAAGAGGGCAATGGGTTCCCCGAGGTTGGCACAGTAATGATGAGCTCTTCAGATGATGTTTCCTGGAAACCAGATGAAACAATACTTTTTACAGGCAAAATAGATCTTTCGTCAGAAGACGTCCTGAATTATGAGCTTAAATTTATTGATTATTTGGCTGAGACACTCGAACTTGTGCAAGAGGAACCTATAAATATTGACAACTATATTGCAACCCTTTGGATCGCTTCGCCTTGTCTTGCTGTGAAGTCTCAATTTGCAAACATTACATAGACACTAATTCAGGCTGAAGTCCCCGATAATCTTTTAATATTTCCACACAGAAAAACCAAAAATGGTTATTATTAAAGAAATTATAATTCATGGGGGGCGCATGAGATTATATTCTGATACAACACAGTGTAAAAAAGTCATATTACAAAATAGATATTTCTACAGTTTCAATATCTTGCCTTTTTATTTAATCGCATTTTTCCTGTTATCCATCTTTTTCCCTTCCTCTGCTGCTGCTCAAACACCCACATTAATCATCCCTCAGGAATCTGTCACATACAATGAACCTTTTGATGTGAGGGTAGGCAACATATCTTCGGAAAGCAAGATTATCTGGTCATATTATTATCCTGTTCGCTGTGAAGAGAAAGGCGAATCGACTCTGTCCTGCGTCATCCCCAGGCAGAGTGAAGATTTTACAATAGTCATTATCGGGGCAGTCATTGAAGCATTGGGATGGGAGAAGCTGGAAACAGTCACTGCCGAAAAAGCAGGTGGGAGAAAACAGAAGACAGCGGGGTGGACGCTTGAAAACCAGAAAATGAAGGATATCAGATCATTGCTCGACCGTGCAAAGGGGGGTCTTGATCCAATTATCTTTTTTCGTGAGATAGGAAGTCGAGGATTAAGAGTGAGCGATCTGATTGCATTTAAATCAGAGTTTATCAAGCAGATGCCTGATCCGATAGCAGGCAAAAATCTCTGGGAGGTTGAGTACGGTTCCATAGAGAAAAACCTTATGTTGGCAAGGAGAGAAGGCGTCAAGCAGTGCAGGGAAGCAGCCTTGCGTAAATATTTTCAAACGCATCCTGAAACACCATATCTCCTCCTCATGGACGTAGGCGCATGGGTAACAGAAAGTGTTGAAAAAATGCGATTTGAGGGAGATATAGACTTTACCTTCATCTTATTTACAATGGATGAGGCGATAGTCCTTAGAGATATCTTTGAAGCTGAGATAAAAGCGTTTTTCGGCATGGATATGATTTCTGTCGATTCCCTCGCCACAGCTCAGCGTGCAGCAACCAGAGCAGTCTATATAGGCGCATATGGTGGAGATTGGGCAGAAATAGACGCAATCAAGAGAGGCAGGATCGAAAAAGTCACTTTTGATAACGGAGATCTCATTATCACTGAGGCTTCCAAAGCTGATAAATATCTGACCTTCGCGATACTAAAAAATAACGTACAGAAGAAACTAACAGGTCAAGACAAATTAGCCGAAGCAATCAGGGAAAAACAAGAACCAAAACCACGCTATGACATGGAACCGGGAATCAGCCTTGAATTTCTGCGACACATTACAATGGACGGGATAGAGGCGAAGCTTGCACCACATGAAAAAATAATGCGCATGGCGAAATACCTTAACAGAAGCGCAGGGGACCATAAGAAATTCCTTGAAGGTGTTCCCGGTATGACTCTTACAACAGCAGATGCGCAAATAGTAGATGCTGCAGCAAAGATCATAGCGTTAAAGCAATGGGACAAAGACCAGCTCAGCAAGCTTTTTTCTGAGAGAAAAGATATTTTGGACCTATTGGAAAAGGGCATGACCCCTGAGCAGACTCTGCGGGAGATTCTCAAGGTTGCAGGGGAAGTATTAGGTCCTGCATGGGCAGGAGATATAGAGGACTCACTGGTACGTTTTGGCAGGCGCGCTGCCGAGGTGATCAAAAATAATATTGCAGAGGGGATCAAGGCACGCAATATAATGATCAATGAGGCTGTAAAAAGCGGGAAACTTGAGGAAGCAGAAAACATGAGGAAACAGCTCCTGGACGACCTGGTGAATGAGCATGATGCCTTCAAACACGACGTTATCGAGCACCCGAATACATCACTGGAGTTTCCCAAGGTTGCCCTTGACGCCATGAACGAGCTCAAGGATTACTTCCTGAAGAAATTACCCGCCCTCCCCGAAGCTGAACAGAAAAAGCTGAGGGAGCTGCTGGAGAAAGCGGCTGACAACCCCAACTCGCTCAAGATTTTTTTCCTGATTGCCAGGGAAAGGATCAGCCATTATGTAAAAAACCCATCGCACATTATCCCTGCATTGAACAACTTCCTCGATACCATGGACAACGTAACCCTTGAAAAGATCCGTAACGGTGACGTTGCAGAGTTCGAAATTTCAGGCAAGAAGGTAGTGCTTAAATCTGTAAAGTCGATTGCAGATATCAATAAGAGCCTTAACGAGTCTGTTTTGGGAAAAATCAGTCAGAGCCAGGTTTTTCAGGGGTTTAACCTTGGACAGGAATTCAAAGCTTACTACGATGCAGTGATGCGGGCAGATACCTGGAACGAGGCGTTTGTCAACTTCGGGTCTGAAGTAATGGTGCGGCGTCTGCCCGGCTATATGGTGGTCGACTCTGCAACAAACATAAAGGACTGGTCAGGCTTCGTAAGGATTGGCGTGGAATTGGGCTATCTCCTTTTTCCAACAGCCGCAATCCCTGAAGGACTTTACGGCATGTTTAAGACAACCTCCGACTGGTATGTAGGCAAGTTAAAAGAATGGCAGCATGAAGATATGCTTGATGCTATGCTCAAAGGTGCTACTTTTCAGAAGGTCAAAGGCAAATATCAGATGACCGGAATCGTGTATCCATGCCCCTCCGGCGGAACATTAACCCTTGATACCAGAGAAGCCGTGCTTCAACTGCCCAAGAAATGTCCCGGGGTATATCACATAATTCTTCCTGAAATCAAGAACCATCCAGCTATCCTTGGACTCCAGGAAGTCCTTGCCAATGAGGCTGTCTCTTCGGGTCCTATGGGTCAGTTTCCCTACACCTATGACACACGTGGCAGCAAATATGGCGAACAGCTTTATACCCTTTACAGGAAAAAGGTTGATGAAGTCGTCATCGAGTATTTCAAGGGAGTTGTGGAAAAACTCGAAATCATCAAAGGCTGGGCTACCGGCACAAATTATGCCGGTCTTATAGGAATAGAAAGAGAATTGGAATGCTCAGAGCCGCTTGTGAGCTATAGCGGGGTACCCTGGCATAAATATATTTTTCGCATTCCCTTTACAGGTGATGAAAGAGACATCTCGTCGATTGAACGAATCATGGGGAGGAAGGATATCAAGGCAGATGCGGAACGTTTCCAGGCAATAGTCGACAATTACAGCCGCCTTAAAAAATACAACAGCTCTGTTGTCAGCAACATCAGGGACAAATGGGATGCCGATTGTATCAATATTAAAGAATCCAATTTTATCGATGAAACAGATAATGAAAAAAGGAAATACCGCTGGGCAAATGATTTCATCCCTCAGTGTGAAGAGATATCGATAAAACTGGCAGCGAATACAGCACAAAAGACAGAAGATGAGCTCAAAAAAGCGGTAAAGAAAGCCTATGACGAGGTGGAGAAGATTGTCGGCAAAGAAAAATCTGACTATAAGACGATCTCTCCTGCCATAAAGGCAAGTATCTGCGCGGCATATTATAAAGAGAGGAACACTCTTATCTATGAGAATTACAAAAAGGAATATGAGCAGGCCCTCGATGAGTTCAGGAAGCTCGCAACTGAACTGAAGATTATTGATATTGATATAGCGCCGGAAACCCCCTGTGCCGGAAGAGAGGTTATTCTTGCTGCTGTGCTTGACAGGGAATGCAGGGAGTGTGTGGCAACATGGGACTGCGTCGGATCAGGCAGCGAACAATTCAAATCAGCCGATAAGAACCAAGCGACCTGGCTGCCGAAATTCTATGGCACATCAACGATACGGGTAAGAATAAAGGAAAATTCTGAAGCAGAGGAAGAGATTACCAAGGAAAAAAAGATTATGGTCCTGCCGCCTGAAAAATGCCCGAGGCTGAAACTGATTCTCGAACCAAAAAGAACAGAGGTACAGGAAGACGAAGAGCCTCTCATTATCGAAGCGAAACCAGTTGAGCCATATGACAGGGAAGAACAGATCGAGAGATACATATGGACTGAAAATGGCATAGTGCAACCGGGGGCCACTCAGAACACATACGCATTTTCCGCCAAAGGCAAAGAAGGCCTGAAAGGTGAAATAAAAGTTCGGGCAAAAACAAACCTTGGTTACACTGAGATAGCATCCTGCGTTATTAAAGTGACAAAGGCAGCCCGGGATCTCAAGGTATTTATCCTTCCTGCTGAGAAAGGAACAATCAGCGCGGATGAAGCGCCTGTGTCTTTTACCGCTGATGTTGTGAGGAAGGCTGACAGCGGCCGCATGCGGTATCAGTGGAGCCTGTTTATCAACGGCAAAGAAATCGCTGCAGATGAAAGGAATAGCCCAACATTTCAGGTCAAGACAAAGGATTTCACCGAGAACGATGAAATAAGTATCAAACTCTATGTTCAGGATATAGATGATAAGCCGGAGAGCAAAACATTCAAAGAACTGCTGCGTGAAGGACAGGCCGAAAAAATTCTCAGGGTCGGACCATCCGGTGAGATGAAGATAGTATTCGGTGAAATCCCTGCATCAATAACTGATGCGGAGGACCTGAAAATATGCGTCGAAAGCCCGGTTTCAAAACCAGGAGAGCCAATTGATAAATTCACTTATGAATGGTTTGAGAAGGATGATAAATTCTGGCGGCCTAATCAGACCACAAAATGCAGCAGTGTTTCAGCGGCAGGAAAGGCCGGTAAATCCATCATCCTGAAGGTTCTTGTCCGCGATAAATCCGGCAGAAAAGCAGAGGCTGAGACATCCCCTGTGAAGGTTATACCCGCGGAGGAGAAGCCAAAGATCGAGGTGAGTGTCAAACCTGAAAGCGATACAATCACACAGGCTGACACAAGAGATATTATCTGTACGGCAAACCCTCTTAATGACAGCGGACGTCTTACATTCAACGGTGTTCAGCAGTCACCGGGAGTTACGAGCATAACCATAAAATTCTCCGGCAAGGGGCATGAGAACTTGGTGCCGGTAGCCTGTGAAGTAAGCGATGAAAAAGGCAGGACAGGAGAGGCCATAGCACGCATATTTGTGAAGAAAAAGTCCGAAGAAAGCAAACCTGAAGACAAACCATCTGACAAACCAATAACCGGCGATCCAAAGAAACAGGCAGAGGAGAAATATCAATGGCTGAAAGACAGTTTGAAATACCTTGAAGAGCTGAAAGAAGCGGACAGAAAAGCATTTGTCAGTTTCAGGAGGACAGTCATAGCCCGAATGGTTAGTGAGTTTACAAGCCAGTTCCCGCCGCCAACACAGGCCGAACTGAACGCGCAGGACCTGAACGACCTAATAAAATATTATGAAGGGCAGAAGGCGTCCTGCGGCGAGAGGGCAAACCGCTGGGGCGGTGAAGTAGCGGAATGTGTAAAGCATTATGATGACAATATTAAAAACACACGGGAGAATTTAAAAAACTGCGGGGCAACCATCAAGGAAGCCAGGTCCCTGTTTCAGAAGTATTATCAGGAACTTCAGGCCATGGGCCCAAGCTCGATGGATATTATAGGCTATAAGAAAGGCATGGTGCGGGTTTCAGCAGATGAGACTGTGCAGGGCGAGGTGCCTGTACGGAGAGGGGATGAAGCGCAGGGCAAGATGGACTGCGCATACGAAAGAATTAATTATTTTTACCGGGGATACGAACATAATATTGACGGGTATCTCAATGACAATGATATCCGCTGCCTCGGCGAGGCAGGCGCTGACAATGGGAAACATCAACGAGAACTGAAGAAAAAGATCGAAATGCTCCCGGATACTCCGCCATATAAGTTGTACAAGGAATTCGTAAATCTTTATGACTATCAAGGCTACCTGGCTTCTGTCGAAAAGGTAAAGCAGGAATTCGGACTTCCCGACCCGATACCGAGTCCGATAAAAATACCATGGGTTTATACAAGCCCCTGCGGTGGTGGCGGCAGCGGTAGCAGTGTCATAACAACCGGTGATCAGTCAAAGCTTACAGTCACTCTAAAAGCGTCTCCTGAGAAAACCGTGCACGACATCGGCGAGATTATCAAGATTTCCGCATCGGTAACCGGAGGGAAAGCACCATACACTTACTCATGGACAGGAGAGCATGAAGGGAAAGACGAGACAGTTTCCTTTGCATCAAGAAAACCCGGTGATCATAAGCTATCCGTTGATGTCAAAGACGCTTCGGGAAAAACCGGAACTGCGGGAATAACAATACAGGTGGGGGGAGTGACAGCAACAATCGAGGGACTGCCGAAAGAGATGGTGTTCGGTACATGGGCGTATCCATCGGTAAAGCTTAGCGGTGCGGTTGAACCGGGCGCTGAATACCGTGTGCTTTGGAATACCGATCCCAAGATAAACGCCTATGATGGAAAAACCCCTCTTCAGGGTTCTTTATTCTTTGACCGCATGGGCGATAATGGGAAAATAACAATTGTGGCAAAAGTCGAGAAAAAAGTTGGTGATAAAGTTTACAGGGAGGCAGGCGAGTCTGACGAGCGAGAGGTTACTGTTAAACCTCCAAAGTTCAAATGGGCATTTGAACCTCCAAAAGGTCAGGGCAAGGTCGGCCAAGAAGTCAAAGCAACGATCACTACCGAACCTGCAATAAAGACCGAACTCATTGATTACGAATGGTCATATCCTGAATCTTCAAACCGTATGCCGTATGCAGATAATGAAAGCATTATTGGATTCGTACCTAAAGATCCAAAGCCGATGATGCTGCTTGTAGCTCCGAAAGTCAAAGGTTACCGTGAAGAATCTGTTGGCGGCGGATTGAAGGAAGAGTATCAGGCCGGAGCATATACTATAACCGTCAGCAAACCGCGCTATCTCCAGTCAAAACCACAACTCTGGAAATGCGACACACAACTTGGGGGTGGACAGAAATGCGGACTTGTAGAGGTTGAGTATGAATTTGCAGTTGATTTTAATATACTGATGAGGGCTGAGGTCTCACCCAAATTAGATGGTGTAAACTATAAATGGACAATCACTCCTCAAGGGTGTACACCTATGAACGATATTACACAGGATTTAACTATCTCATGCAGCCAGACAGGCACTTATACTGCAACGGTCACCGTGAGAGATAAGAATGATATCGTACTCGGTGCAGGATCGGGACAGGTAAGTATAACGATAGACCAGAAAACCCTGAGTGATTCTAAAAAGAAGGCTGACGAAGCGAAGAAAAACCAGGAAGATAAAGAAGGGGCTCAGAAAAAACTGAATCAGGCATTAGAGGCATTACGTGAGGGGAAAATCGATGAAGCTATCAGGCTTGCAGAAGAAGCGGCGAAAATCGACAAGAAGCTCGCAGAGCCTGTGCTGAAACAGATCTCACAGGAATGCAAAAAGCTTGGATGGGATAAAGAGATCTATGAGAGGGATTTCAAGAAAGGCATTGGTCTTCTTGAGGCGGCGGTTCGACTGAACCCTGCTGACAAGGAGGCTGAGGAAAAATTAACCAAGGCAAGAAAATTCGAGAAGATCTGGCCGCAGGTTGAGCAGAAGGTAAAGGAATACTACAATCTTATTGACGACAAGAAAATATTTACAGCATATAAAAAGATGCTGGAGATACAGGACCTGCAGCATGAGATGCCCGGACAGATGGGAAACCGGATTTCACGGGATATTATGAAAGCCTACGATAAAGCAAATAAAGAATATAATCAGTTCATTCAGGAGGCATCCCGCAAGCATACAGAATTATTCAACGCAGAGGAATGGGACGCTGTGCTTTCACATGCTCTGGAAGTCCTGAAACGGGAACATTCCGTTGCTGAACAAAAGAATTGGGAATCGAATGTAGCTTTGGCAAAACAGAGACTCGGCGAGAGGGCACAGGCATGGAACTATTATCTCAGCGTTAAGGCAGTCTTTGACAAAGGGGACATCAGGCAGGCGTCTGAAATGTTACGCGACCTGAAGAACAAACCCCAGTACTTTATGAAAAGGGATCCGAGAAGGCAAGAGATAGAAGATCTGATTGCCTCAATCGAAAAGGGTCAGAAAGTAGTGGCAGCAAAAGAATATGCCATGAACCTGTTCAGGGCAGCCGAGCAGATCCTCAGAGATTACCACTATGGGCAGGCTGCAGAAATATTAAAAGACGGACTTCGTGCAATGCATGACAACGGCGACCCGAGCGATCCTGATTATGCAAAGTATTACAGGTTATATGAAGATTGCGTTGCCAAAGACAAGCGCCTTAAAGAACTCTTGCCCGGGGTACAGAGCGCTGCCATAGATGAAAAGCCATTGCCCCTTGAAACCATACAGAATGCTTTGCGGAATGCAGAAGAGATGGTATCCCTTCAGCCCAGCAATACAGACTCCCAGATCTACAAAGGCAGACTTGAGTCAAAACTCAAAAACATTCAGGGCAGCAAACTCAAAGGGGAAGAATTATGGAACGAAGGCAGGAGCCTCTTTGATGAGAACAGACCATCGGATGCTTTAGGGAAGTTTAAAGAAAGCCTGAAATACCTGCCAACGCCTGAACATACAAAATATGTGCAGGAATTAGAGGCTAAGCTAAGCCAGAACAAGGAAATGGCAAAGAAACTGAGGGCTGAAGGTGAAGCCTTCCAGAACCAGAACAGGCTGGAAGAGGCAGTTGCAAAATACAGAGAGAGCCTGAAATATTTACCTGATCCTAAACTTGAGGAACATATAAAACTAATCGAAACTAAACTGGCTGAAGGAAAAAACAAGAAACAGACAGCTGATAGTCTGTGGAAAGAGGGAACCGGTCTTTATGAACAGAAGAGATACACAGACGCTTTAAACAAATTCAAGGAGAGCCTCACCTCCTGGTCTGATCAAAAGCGTCAGGAGTACGTGAAACAGCTTGAAGCAGTAAAGGCAGCGGCAAAGAAATTACGGGATGAGGGAGAGGCCTTCCAGAACCAGGGGAAACTCCAGGATGCTGTAAATAAATACAAAGAGAGTGTAAAGACATGGCCCAACCCTGCACTTGAGGAACATATCATCAAGGTTGAGAACGAGATCAGGAGCATTGAGGACAAAAAAGCGTGTGCGAAAAAGAACAGGGATGAAGGGGCGGCGTTGCAGCAGCAGAATCGTCTATCAGAGGCATTGGAAAAATACAGGGCAAGCTATGCATGCCGTCCGACGCCTGAGATGCAGGAGCATATAAAGAAAGTTGAAGCTGCGATCAGCACAGCAGCTAAGCCTAATCCAAATGATATCCGATATGTTAAGGGTTTCCAGGGCACATGGAATTCGAACTGGGGAACTCTTGAGTTCAAGGTAGACGGTATTAGAGTCGAAGGCAATTATACCCATGACAAGGGGATCATTAAGGCAACATTGACAGGTGACAAGAAGACAATGGAGGGTCAGTGGCTTGAATCGCCGAGTTACAGCCCGCCCAGTGACGGAGGCAAGGTTACTTTCACATTGTCAGCTGATGGAAATACAATAAGAGGCAAATGGGGATATGGAGATAACCTCAATGGAGGGGACTGGACAGGGACGAGGATAAAGGATGCGACTACGCCGGTAATTATTCCACCTGAACCTCCGAAACCGCCTGAGGTACCGAAACAAAACTTAACCGGCACATGGATAGCGGAATGTTCAGGCACTGACAAGTATGAAATAAGGATAACTCACAGTAACAATAACTTCACAGCAGTTGCAGTGAAGGAACAGACAACATACAAGGGAACAATCAGTGGCAGTAAAATTAATGGTCTGTCGGTCGAAACAGGTGATATGAAAAGTGATACAATAGACGGGGATATTATTTCCGACAATGAAATAAAAATCAGGATAACCGGATATATCGGTTCTTCGCCGTATACGAATACTTGTACACTGAGGAGGGTTGGTGCCAAGAATAATGGATAGATGTATCAAAGCACTGGTTTCATGCGTATTCTTGCTGTCGGTCTCATGCATGTCTGCCGGCACCGTCAACAAAGGGCAGGAATGGCGGCGCATTAACCCTGATTCGGCTCTTCCCGCCACATCAGCATTATCTCAAACAGCGGAAAACCGGAAGGCAGAAATATTAAAGGCTTTAGCTCAGGCTATGAGAGACGACGCCTACAAAATACAACTGAAAGGCAATTTTGATGAGGCAGTCAAAAAATACCGGAAAAGCCTTGCATACTGGCCAGATTCTGAGCTGGGAAAGTATATTCAGCAGGTAGAAAAAAATGCCGTGCATTCCCTCACAGGAAATCAGCCTAAAAATACTTTGTCTCAGGTATCGATTTCAGACACTGTAACCGCTACGATCAGAAACCGGTCAAAGAGCAGCATATATATCTTTGCTCAGAATAAAACATTCAGCCCGGATAATTTTTTCAGGCCGGGTGAAATCCGCAGCGTTCCTGTACAGATGTCCGCTAATGGTACAATAACATTTTATGCAGGATCGGACGGAAAGGTTATCGCTTCTGAAACATGGCATGACAACCCACGTGATCCGAACATGATACCTTGCGTGCTATTTGATGACCTCTCAGCAGATAAAAAATTATCAGTCATGACAGGGCTGAGATAGAAGGGATATTACAATGAAGAAAATATGCATATTAATGCTGATGGTTCTGATTTCATGTTCTACCATCCTCTCTGCAGAAGAAATAAAAGGTCAGAAACCCGTGATGCTTATTGGAGAGACCTTTCAGTTTGTCCAGGGTTCATGGGGACGTTATTTCATACACGACAGACAGAAAAATGAATATTATCAGATGAGCATCGCCATACTCGAAAAAGAAAGGAGAGACTGGAAAGACTGCTCCTGGATGGAAGTTGAGATTATATCAGAAAACAATCCTCCGGTTGTGACCAAATTTCTTGCAGAAGAGACAAAGGAGGGGCCAGGTGATCTCAAAGAAGTTATTGTGCAGGTAAAAGGATATTCACCTTTCATAGTGCCTGGAAGTTTCTATGAGGGAAAAGACAAAGAGGTCGGAGATTTCAAAACAGCCCATGTAGCAAAACGCATCGAGAAAAATGCAATCAATTACAAAAACAGACCGCTCACTGTCTGGAAGGTCGAGGCTCAGGACCCAAAAGGAAAAACAATAGATGCGCTTATCAGCGAAGAGGTCTTGCCAATAGGGGTTGTCATGGTTGAGTCTCCTGAATCAGGGATGTATCTCGACGACTGGGGCATGAACGCTAAAAGCAAGATAGAAGGGACTCCTTTGAATTTCTACATCTGGCTCATTCACCAGACATTTGATGGGATGGGGCAATAAAAGAGGATTTGAGGGAAAAGGACAATACTTGTGAAAACACATACGAAAAAGTCTCCGCATATCAATTCCATAGAGTGGTCATATACACCATTTAAAGATCTTAAAGATATTTTCAAAAATAATATTTCTCCAGCCCCCCAAAAAGAGAGCATGAAGATTAAGACTGATCAGGAGATATTCTCCGAGGCTATGGCTGACGTCAAAGAGATTAAGGAGTTCAGAAAAATTCCTTCCAAAATACCGCCAAAAATCAAACCACTCCCTGTAACTAAAGATGACTCAATTGAGATATTAAGACAGATAGTGCAGGGAGAAGGGAAAATAAGACTCTCGGACACCGGTGAATATATTGAATGGGTTAGTCCCCATATAAGAAAAGATATTGCCCGGAAACTTCATGAAGGCAGCTTCTCGGTTCAGGACCATATTGATTTGCACGGAATGACATTGCTTGAGGCAGAGGAGGTATTCTCTGATTTTTTCAGGGAAGCTGTAAAAAAGCGCCTTTTCTGTATTAAGGTGATACATGGGAGAGGGCTCAGGTCGCCGCAAAGACCTGTCCTGAAAGAAGCATTAAAAAGATGGCTTCACGGCACTTTCAGGAAATCGGTTCTTGCATATTCTACTGCAAAAGATTGTGACGGCGGCTTGGGGGCAACGTATATAATACTAAAGACTAAATAGGGTCCGAGGATTCGAGGAGTCAAGGGTTCCAGTGATTGATAAAATATTTTTTCCACTTGAACCCTCGAACCCTTGGACCCTTGAATCCTATTATGAGAAAATCAATGCATAAACTCAAAATCAAGATTTACTACGAAGACACCGATGCGGGAGGTCTTGTCTATTATGCGAACTACCTCCGTTTTATGGAGCGTGGGAGAACAGAGTTGCTTTCAGATAAAGGGATCGACGTCGCAGAATATCACAGTAAGGGTTATTTTTTCCCGGTAGTCCACGTTGATATATCCTACAGAAGACCTGCAAAGCTCGGAGAAATCATTGAAGTAGCTACTGAAGTGGTTGAAATAACAAATGCAACAACCACCTTTAAACAGGAGATTTTAAGGGATAACGCAGTCCTTGTTGAGGCAACTGTAAAACTCGCCTGCATTAACAGAGACGGCAAACCCCAAAAAATACCCTCCGGGTTGGCCTCTTTATTTTCTGATAGAAAAAATAATATATAAATTTTTCCGATTAATCCAAAAAATGCATTTGGATTAAACCACAGAGTTCACAGAGGTATTTTAAACTTTAAAAAGACTTTTAATTTCAAGCAATTCTCTGTGTACTCATGTTATATT
>VGWX01000067.1 GCA_016873615.1 Nitrospira sp.
AATTGTTTTCAAAAATATAACATGAGGACACAGAGAATTGCTTTAAATTAAAAGTCTTTTTAAAGTTTAAAATACCTCTGTGAACTCTGTGGTTTTATCTAAATGCATTTTTAGAGATAATCATCCGGCGCCTGAATGCCTTTAACATCTTCCGCCATGCCCTTTACAAAATCATCTGCTCCGAGTATTTTATCAAGCACCCATGTATTCGGAGATATATTGTTAGGGCTTAATATTCTTTCAAAAGAGCACTTGAAGTCAGTTGCCTTAACTTCCCTTTCATTTGAGAAATAAACCCCGTGTCTTAATTTGAATATATATTTCAGCCCGTCTTCTGACATCGTCCATTTTTCAGCAATATCAGGCTGAATACTGAGATCCTCGCCTATTCTGACGAGTCCGTTATACAACTTTGCAGATAAGGCGCCTCCGGTAACATCGACTATGAGCGCAGGATCAAGAGTTGTCGGATTGTTATTGAGCCGGTAATAAACATATCCTTCCAGGCGGTTTTGTGATGAGCAGGAACATAAAGACAGGATACAGTAAACAGACAATAGAACTACAAATGATTTCAGAACATTTTTCCGCATCTCTGTTCTGTATCCTGTCTTCTTCGCTCTGAAACTAAAATCTCAGGAACGCTCCGATACTTCCGGACTCCAGCAGTTTCTTATTCTGAGATACTACCTCGACAAGCGCCCCCTGTTCAACAGCCTTCTGTGACAGGAGATCAACAATATAATTAGCCTTCTGCATATCGCCCTTACAGTAAGGACATGATGTTAGGTCCTGAATTGTCAGATTTTCGCATTTTGAACATGAAAGGCCGGACTGATTATAATCCTTAAGCATTACAACTCTCATAACCCTGCCTTCCTGTATTGCATTCAGAACATTTTCTATGCCGAGAACTGCGTTTTCATTCTTCATAGCTTTTGTCAGCAGATCCTCAACAGTCTCAGCCTCTTTCTTCTCTTCAGACGCCTTGAGTATAGGTTCCACCTTATCGAGAATCTCCTTGATATTCGCAAACATCTCTGCTTGAAATGTCCCGATAATCTTATCCGCTACTGTCTGCGGAAGCATGGCTTTAACCTTTCCAAAGGCTTCTTCCGAGCCGCCGATTATCAGACGTCCCACATATTCACCTGACAGGAAAGAGTCTAATTGTTTGATAACATCCTTCAGATGAAGGCTGACATGGTAATCCGTATGCCTTTCATAGCTCTTCTCAGATAGGGAAAACCAGCCGCCTTTCTTATGTTTGCCCGGCACATCGTCGGAATGAACCTCTGTGTATTCTTCTATCTCTCCCAGATGGACAAGGAATAAACGTGCAGATTCCTTTCCGACAAGCAGTATCGCATAACGCTGATAATTATCGAGGATATCCATAAGCGGTTTTATGTATGGCGTATTGTCAACGATAATCTCGTTTTTTAATGGAACGGACAGATGAAATTCTTTCCAGAATTTCTTTTCCCGTGAACTCAGGATGGCAAGTCCCTTTTTCAACCCCCTTTTGTTTGTCAAAATATATGAATCAATTTTTTCAAGGTCACCGGTGATCTTTTTCATAACAGCTTTATCGAGTTTTTCAGCAGCATCTTTGAGCATATTTTTCACATGTATCACATAATTATTCTTTACATTTGTCATCGGGTTAACATTCAAATACAGACTTACAAAATATGCACCTTCACCACGCATCTTTGCTATTTCTTTGAGCTCTTCTCTGCTTAGCATGTCATCCTCCTTCTGTTTGTATGAACTTTTCAAATAGTGAAATAAAGAAATTTCTGTTACCTGTCATCCGATGCCTTCACAAAATATTTAAAAAGACTTAAAGACAATGCTTCTTCCAGGAGACGTTCCGGATGCCATTGCACCCCAACGAGAAAATCATAGTCTTTAAGGTAAAAAGCCTCGATCAGATTATCCTGAGAATACGCAAATGGAGAAAGGTTATTGCCAGGCTCTTTTACAGCCTGATGATGTGTGCTATTCACAGAAAACGTGCCTTTTTCCAAAAACCTGTTTTCTGTTATCACTATCATATGATAATCTTTTTTATGATTAATTTCTACTGCAAGCTGTGATGCAATGTCCTGATAAAGAGTGCCTCCGAAAAAAACATTTAGAAGCTGCATACCGTAACAGATACCAAGTACAGGTTTATGGAGTTTCAATATCTCATTAAGAAGAGATATTTCAAAATCACTCCTCTGTCTGTTAACCGGTTTTACCTCCGGCAAAATCTCCTCATGGTAATATAACGGGTCAAGATCATCTCCTCCCGGTATAAGGAGTCCGTTAATTCTTTCTGCATATAGCGCCGGATCTGCTGCCGGTGGAATAAGCATTGGAATACCGCCTGACATGACTATTGCTTCGCAATAATTCTGCCTTAGTTTTAAATACCCTTCTTCTATATCTGTTGTAATCCCGATAACAGGTTTATTCATATGATCTCATTGATCCTTATTGTTTATCGTCTGTTTTTCCGCTTCTTGTATGCTGTCTACAGTCTGCTGCTTACCTGCCGTTCCTCAGAACCCTGCCTGGCCGAATCCCTGTCAGTTCCCCTTCCCATATAACTGTTTTTCCATTTACGATTACGTAATCAATCCCATCAGGCTTCAGGAACGGCTTATCAAATGTTGCCTTATCGATTATCCTTTTATAATCAAAGAGAACAATATCAGCAAATGCAGCGTTCTTTAAAACCCCTCTCTTATGAATATTAAATATCTGAGCAGGAAGCATTGTTATTTTGTGAATAGCTTCACTCAGACTCATCAGTGAATTATCCCTGACATATTGTCCGAGAAATCTCGGGAAACTTCCGAATCCCCTCGGATGAGGCTTCCCTTTATACGTAGGCCCATCTGCAGACCTTGCAGAACTGTCGGTTCCAATCGTCACATACGGAAGAGAAAGAAACCTCCTGAGATTTTCTTCACACATTGATGAAAATATCGCCCCAACTCTCAATTTTTCATCCGCAAGTATCTTCAGCAGTATATCAACAGGCTCGGCATTTATACGATCTGCAATGCGGCCAAGGCTTTTGCCTTCCATCCATCTGTTTTTTCTCAAAGATGCATATGAAATAAATATGGTATCCCAGTAATCTTTTTCCGGATGTTCTGAAAGTATTGCCCTTTTGATCTTCTCCTTAACTTCCGGGCTTTTTAATTTTTTTAATTCTTCTTCGCTGCCACCTTCATATACCCAGTCCGGCAGTACTGCATCAAGGTCGGTAGACGCTGCGGTATAAGGATATCGATCACAGGTAACAGGTGTTTTTTTCTTTCTCGCCTCTTCTATTAATGATACAGCCTTGTCTATTTTATGCCAATTTTTATCGCCGCTCGTTTTTATATGAGAAATATGTACTTTTATGCCGGACTCGCTGCCGATTCTTATTATTTCCTCTATGGATTCTATTAATCTGTCCCCTTCGCTCCTCATATGTGAGGTATAGATAAGTTCATTACAGGCACACGACAGATCAATAAGTTCTTCTGTGTCCGCATATAAACCCGGTGGATATATTAATCCGGTCGAGAGCCCTATAGCTCCTTCCCTAACAGACTTTTTCAGAAGGATGCGCATCTTTTTTATTTCAGATATTGTTGATTTCCTGTCCTCATAACCTGTAATACAGGCTCTGATATTCCCGTGACCGGCGAGTGTAGCAAAATTCATCGAGATGCCTCTCTTCTCCAGTAGTTTGAAATATTCCCTGAAGTCTGACCAGCGTTCCCGTATACCAAGTTCTTTAAGGTCATCTTCTCTTCTTTTCAATGCTTCACCAAGCAATGGAGCGGCAGAGAGACCGCAGTTTCCATTGATCTCAGTGGTTATTCCCTGGGATATCTTGCCTTCTGCACGCGGGTCAGCAAGCAGCGTAAACTCAGAATGTGCATGGGTATCTATAAAACCCGGCGACACTGCCATATCCTTAGCATCAATAATTATATCTGCACCGGTCCCTGCTTTCTGCTTTCTGCCTGCTGTTTTCTGATGAATAAAAGCAATCCTGTCTCCTGAGATGCCTATGTCACCCTCAAACGGTTCTGAACCTGTTCCATCATAAATAAGACCTCCTCTGATCAGGAGATCAATCTTTTTCATATTTTGCATCTTCCTTAAAAAACCTCTCCGGAGATTGTATTGTTTTCACAAATAAAGGCATCAAAAACAGGGAGATCAGCTTTGCCCGGTTCCGGAATCCCGTTATACCTGCATCTTTTATCTGCCCTCTGTAAGTCTCAATTATCTCATTTTTAAGTTCAGGAAGCGACTTTACAGTAAGCGCCATGATCGAAAAGAATTCCCTTACAGGCACGCGCAGAAACTCGAGAGGTTTTAATAAGTTTCCACAGGCAATTATAAGTAATTCGATTTTTGTTGTTGCAGTTAATATTTTCGCTCCGGTTATCATAAAGAACAGCCTCATTGTTCTCATGGATGCTATGGATAGCCCTTCTTCCGTCAAAAAAACAGGACCTGCACTAAAAACAATCCTGCCTTGCTGGAATAAAGCATTGCCTGCGAATGTGAATATCAAAAAAATAGCGATTGGAATCCATCCGCTCATCAGAGATTTCAGGGGTATCCTTAAGAGAAGCATAGGAATTACTGCTAAAATAACCAGATAGACAGTGATGTCCTGTATGAAGAACAGAAAAATTATAAAGAGCACATATGTGATGATCTTAATTTCCGGGGACAATAGGTTGCCTGTAATGTTAATTGTGCAAGTGCGCCGATTGTTCAAATGATGTCTGCATTATCTGGAAATATGCACCTAATCATTTTTGAATGATACAACCTTCTGCACTGCAGGAACAGGAGAAAAATATTTATGAATACCTTCAGCAACAGCCTTTGCTATGTCCATACGGTAAGAATCACATGACAATAATTTTTCTTCTTCAGGATTGCTGATAAATGATACCTCGACAAGCACAGACGGCATTCTGGCGCCAAAAAGGACATAAAAAAGGGCCTGTTTCACTCCAAGGTCTGGAATATTTTTATAGCTCCCGTCAAGGTTTGAGATCATGGTCCTCTGTATATAGTTTGCGAGTTTAATGGATTCATCTCTTTTGCTTTCCCTCATCAGATCACTTTTGATTATCTCAACAATATCCATTTGTTTGTGGATTGCCTTCATTTTCTTAAACGATATGGCGTTCTCTCTTGCTGCAACCTTCATGGCTTCTTCATCATCTGTCCAGTTCAGCAGATAGGTCTCAATTCCTTTTGCCTGTCTCCTCGTGCTCGCATTGGCGTGTATCGACACAAAAAGATCTGCATTTTTTTTGTTCGCTATAGCCGTCCTTTCTTCAAGAGGAATGAATATGTCTTTATCCCGCGTTAAAAAGACCTCATATGACTGATTTGAGGCAAGAATCTTTTTAAGTTTAAGGGCGATATCAAGCACGACGTCCTTCTCGTAAAGTTTTTTCAGCCCCACCGCTCCAGGGTCATGTCCTCCATGACCTGCATCAATAACCACTCTCTTTTTAGCAATTTGAACGCCTGGTTTATCAGCTTTTTTCATCTTGCCATACACATCAATAACAAGTCTCGCAGGGTTATCTATGATAAAGGTCTTATAATCCAATATCTCTTCCAGGTCGAAAACAACCCTTACCGTATCATTGTTAAACTGGCTCGCCCTCACAGTCTTCAGAATACCGTCTCCAACAGGAAGGTTTGTCCTGATCTCTTTTGCAATAGCAGTATTCAGGAGGTCAAAGTACAGCCTGTCAGGATTTGCTAAACGGTTTTTTGAAAACTGTACCGGCTCTGACAGGTCAACAACAATTCTTGTGTAATCCTCAGATGACCAGTAACGGATATCCTTGACTATTACCTTATCCGATGCAGTTATGAGCGAGGGTGCAGCAATGAACAATAAAAGAAGGATGCATCCATATAAACTCTTACTGCTTAATTTGAGGTTTAAAAACAATACTTGTTCTCCAACCCCCTATATATTATTTAAACAGCCTGAACAGCGCTTATCTCGGGAATAGCTTTTTTTAAGTTTGCTTCAACCCAATGCTTTAAGGTCAATGTAGACATAGGGCATGATCCACAGGCGCCCTTGAGTCTGACATAAACAACAGTATCCTTGATATCAACGAGTTCAATATCTCCGCCGTCTCTCTTAAGCCCGATCCTTATGGTATCAAGAACCTTTTCTATATCCTCCTTAAGCATATATCCTCCATATTTTTATTTAATAATAATAAAATGCGGTTATTTATTCAAGTGCTTTATAACAAACTATTTGTTTCTTCTTATTTTTATTAGGATATATCATATAGTGCAAAATGTTCTTATGAAATATATTTTATCATAGAGTCTGTTTAAGTTATAGTATAAAATTGAGTATGAAAAATATTTTTTTAAAGAATAAACCCGTAATTAATAGCAATATTCCGAGAACGGGAATAAAAATGCTATTTATATTTATATTTTTATTCTTATTTTCTATGTTGCTTGTCATGCAAACTCCTGTTTATTCATTTATACAGCCTCCACAGGAAGGTATTTGCAGCCCGGATACGGAAATTTCAAAAGAATGCAGTGATGTAAAGCCTGATGACAAAAATGCAATCCCCGTCTCAAAGAAAAAGAAGATTCCAAAAACTCTCCAAAAACCAACAGATGCAACTGCAAAAAAGGAAACTGGAAATGAGGCAATGAAGCCATTAGGGGATTTAAAAAAACTTGTGGTTTATTTCTTCTGGGGAAAGGGATGCCCTCACTGTGAGGAAGAGAAACTCTTTTTAGGTGAGATGAAGAAAAAATATCCTGACATGAAAATTATTGATTATGAAGTGTGGTATAACAAACAGAATGCCGCCCTTTTAGCCAAAATGGCAAAAGCATACAATATGAAAGCCTCAGGAGTGCCTGTTACCTTTATCGGTGAAAATGCTTTTATAGGATTTTCAAAACAATCTGAAGAAGAAATAACAGAAGCAGTTAACCGATGCCTTTCTCCCGGATGTATAGACCCTGCCCTTGTTGCTGCAGGAAAGATCAGGATTGATAAGAACCATATCATACCGTTGACAGGACCTGAGAAAACAGAAAATCTGGAATGCAAGGAAAAAAGCAGGACAGTATACATACCATGGGTTGGAAAACTTGACGCATCAGAGATGTCTCTGCCTGTTATGACCCTTATAATTGCCGGCCTTGACAGCTTCAATCCCTGTGCTTTCTTTATCCTATTTTCTCTCCTGGGTCTTCTTATTCACGCACAATCCCGCAAAAAAATGCTGCTGATAGGAAGCGTATTTGTCTTCTTTTCCGCCTTTATATATTTTATTTTTATGGCTGCGTGGCTGAACCTTTTCCTCGTGATGGGCCAGGTCGAGATCATAACAAAGATTGCCGGTTTTATTGCTGCATTGATTGCAGCCATAAACATAAAAGACTTTTTCGTATTCAAAAAAGGCGTCTCTCTGACCATACCCGACAGCGCAAAACCAAAGCTTTTTGACCGCATGAGGAAGCTGCTGAAATCTACATCGCTGGCATCCATTCTTGCAGGAACGGTTGTTCTGGCTATAGCTGCCAATGCCTATGAACTTTTGTGCACTGCCGGATTTCCCATGGTATTTACCAGGATACTGACATTGAACAAATTATCCTCCCTTGCGTACTACCTTTATCTCATCCTGTACAATTTGATCTATGTCATTCCCCTGTCAGTTATTGTAGTTATTTTTACTGTGACTCTCGGAAAGAAACATCTTACTGAATCTCAGGGAAGAATGATGAAGCTCATATCAGGGACCATGATGCTGGGACTGGGAGGCGTATTAATATTTAATCCCTCAATATTAAGCAATGCCCTGATATCCTTCCTCTTGCTTGCAGGAGCTTTGTCTGTTTCTGCAATAACAATCTTTTTAACCAAAAAAATGAAATCTTCGGGATGAGCATGCTGTTATTAAGAAGTTCATAAGTAAGACAACATGAGTTGTCATTCACGCAATCCCGAATGCTTTCGGGAGTCGGGAATCCTTCTGAAAACAAAGAAAGATTCCGGACAAGCCGGAATGACATGGATGCTGAACATGGCTTTACTAATGACCACATTAGTAAAGCCTACAAACAAACAGAGGTTAGAATGAAAAAGATAATGTTTCTCTGCACTGCAAATTCCTGCAGGAGCCAGATGGCAGAGGGATTTGCAAGAAAATTCGGGAAAGGTCTGATTGAAATACATAGCGCCGGTCTTATGGCTGCAGGAGTTCACAGAAGGGCAGCTGCAGTCATGCAGGAGCTTGGCATAGATATAACAAAACAGGAATCAAAGGAAATTGACGTCTCCTTACTCAGGCAGATGGACCTTGTTATCACGTTGTGCGGAAATGCCGAAGTATATTGTCCAAGAACACCTCCTGAAATAAAACGAATCCACTGGCCGATTGAGGACCCGGTCAGTAAAATCGGGACTGAAGAAATGATAATGAGAGACTTCAGGCGCGCAAGGGATGAGATAAGAGAGAAGGTTGAGGGATTAATAAAGGATATCGCTGAATCTAAAGTTTAGCCAGAAAAGACTAAGCTCAGTCAGTATCAGAAAATCTTACCAATGTGCCTTTCTTTGCAGTTCCGTATCTGAAGACGGTGATCCCTTTGCATCCCTTTTCATAAGCGAGCAAAAAGGCTTTTGTAACATCCTCTTTTTTTGACCGGTATGGCATATTAATCGTCTTGGATACGGCATTATCAGTATATTCCTGAAAACATGCCTGCATCTCAATATGGTCTTCGGTCGGAATCTCATGCGCAGTTTTAAACAGCCTCCTGATTTTATCAGGTACTTCCTTAATACCTCTCAAACAACCTTTTGTTGTGACCTTTTCTCTCAGCTCATCACTATAGAAACCTTTATTCTTTGCCATTTCAAAAAAGTATTTATTGATCTCATAAAGCTCACTGTCCAAAACAAGCCTTTTATATGCAAGGGCAAACAAAGGCTCAATCCCGCTTGAACAATCAGCAATAATAGACAGTGTGCCTGTCGGCGCTATTGTTGTTGTAGTGGCATTTCTTACACGCGGCATACCAGGGCCATCATAAACAGACCCCTTGATATTTGGAAAGACTCCTCTTGCTTCAGCAAGTTTGACAGACGCCTGCCTTGCGGTTTCACTCACAAATCTCATCAGATCTTTAGCCAGCCTGAATGCTGTTTTGTGGTTATATGGCATCCCGAGAAGCGTTAACATATCCGCCCATCCCATAACACCTAAGCCGATTTTTCTGTTGCCTTTATGCATTTTCTCGATTGCAGGAACTGGATACCTGTTAGCATCTATAGAATTATCAAGAAACCTGACAGCGGTGTTAATATCTCTGAAGAGGGAATCATAGTCTATCCCGGGATTCCTGTATTCTGCACCTTTAATATATTTCGAAAGATTTATTGATCCCAATATACAGGCCTCATAAGGCAGCAATGGCTGTTCCCCGCATGGATTTGTGGATTCCATGGCACCTATATGGGGAGTAGGATTTGCCCTGTTGATCCTGTCTATGAAAATAATCCCCGGATCACCTGTCTCCCATGCACTTGTGACTATTTCGCTGAATACAACCTTTGCCTTCAGCCTTCCGCTAATAGAATTGTTTCTCGGATTAACAAGGTCATACTCTTCATCTTTCCCGAGCGCCTCCAGAAACGCGTCTGTCACTGCTACGGATATATTGAAGTTGGTCAGCTCTCCTTTTGACCTTTTGATCCTTATAAATTCGAGGATATCAGGGTGGTCGACGCGCAGGATTCCCATATTTGCCCCGCGCCTTGCCCCGCCCTGCTTTATAACTTCTGTAGCAGTGTTATAAATTCTCATAAAGGAGACCGGGCCGCTTGCTATCCCTCCTGTTGAGCGGACAATATCTGACTTTGGCCTCAACTGCGAGAAAGAAAATCCAGTGCCTCCGCCGCTCTGGAGTATCAACGCAGCATTCTTCAATGTATCAAATATGGAATTCATCGAATCAGCCACAGGGAGCACAAAGCACGCAGCAAGTTGTCCTGTGTCCTTACCTGCGTTCATGAGGGTCGGGGAATTCGGAAGGAATTTAAGGTCTGACAGGACTGCGTAGAATTTTTCATCCCACTCATTATGGTTGCCACCATACAAATCCTCTACTAAGGCAATAGTCCTTGCAACCCGCCTGAACATATCGTCAGGGGTTTCAATGACATCACCGTTTTCATTTTTGATAAGATACCTTGCCCTGATGACTTTCAGTGCATTTTCACTGAGTTCCATGATCAAATTATATCAAAATACTTTATATGTCAGTTGCTCAAAAAAAAGAGTTCAGGTTGAAAACCTGAACTCGCTCAAAGTTTCTATCGCCTGTTGCAAATAGACTACAGCGTAACTTACTGCTTCTTCCTTGCTTCCAGTTTATTCAGCGCATTAATATATGCCTTCGCAGCGGCAACGATGATATCCGTGTCAGCGCCATGCCCCCTTACTGTCCGGTCATCTTCCTCAAGTGAGACCACAACTTCCCCGAGCGCATCAGTGCCGCCGGTGATGCTCTTTACCTCGAATTTCAGTAATTTGCTCTTTGTTTTTGTCACAGACGCAATAGCCTTATATGTTGCATCTACAGGCCCATCGCCATGTTCCAGGCTGTCAATGATTTCCTCACCAGCCTTAAGTTTTACTGCTGCTGTCGGCTTCTGATTGATTCCACTCACGATTTGCAAATCAATGAGACTGTAAACCTCCGGGACCTTTGCAACGCCTTCTGAAATCAATGCCTCAATATCTTCATCGAATATATCCTTCTTCTGGTCAGCAAGCCTCTTGAAGCGCTCAAATATTTTGTTAAGCTCTTCATCCGTAAAAACATATCCAAGCTCCTTGAGTCTTGTTTTGAAGGCATGGCGTCCGGAATGTTTTCCGAGAACCAGTTTTGTTGAACGAAGGCCTATGCTTTCGGGCCTGATAATCTCATACGTTGATTTCTCTTTCAAAAGTCCGTCCTGATGGATACCTGATTCATGCGCAAAGGCATTTGCTCCCACAATTGCCTTGTTCGGCTGCACGGAGATACCGGTTATCTTTGTCACAAGCCTGCTGCTGCGCATTATCTCTTCAGTGTTGATTTTAGTATCTGCATGAAATAAGTCTCTCCTTGTTCTTATCGCCATAACAACCTCTTCCATGGAACAGTTTCCAGCACGCTCTCCGATACCATTGATTGTGCATTCAATCTGTCCGGCTCCATTCAGTACTGCTGCCAAAGAATTGGAAGTCGCAAGGCCGAGATCGTTATGACAATGCACTGAAATTACGGCCTTATCCTTAATCCTCTCATGGATAGTTTTTATCATTGCACTGAATTCAACCGGGATGCTGTACCCAACTGTATCCGGTATATTCACTGTTGAGGCTCCTGCTTCTATGACAGCTTCTACAACTTCACAGAGATAACTGATATCGGTTCTTGTCGCATCCATGGGGGAAAACTCCACGTCATCAACAAGGCTCCGTGCAAACCTGACCATCTCAACAGAACGTTTTAAAGCCTCATCCCTGCTCACGCGGAACTGATATTTGAGGTGAATGTCAGAGGTTGAATGAAATGTATGAATCCTTTTTTTCGGGGCATCCTTCAAAGCATCCCAGGCGCTCCTGATATCCTCTTCCCTTGCCCTTGCAAGACTGCAGATGACCGGACCTTCCACCTCATTGCCGACAGTTCTGATAGCCTCAAAATCGCCGGGTGAACTGTAAGCAAAACCAGCCTCAATAATATCCACGCCAAGTTTTGCAAGCTGCTTCGCAACCCTTACTTTTTCCTGGACATTCATTGATGCGCCCGGTGACTGTTCACCATCCCGAAGGGTTGTATCGAATATCTTTATGTTTCTCATCCCATAACACCTGCCTTATTCGTTTGCTTCTTTCTCCTGTAAAAAAGAAAGATGTTCTCAATTATACCTCCGGACAAATAAATCATTGCAAATACAAAAAGCGCTATCGGAGGATGCATAACAATAATGGCAAAGACCACAGCAATAGCAACGAGAATCCAGAATGGCTTCCTTTTGCTGAAGTCTATCTCCTTTGCGCCATGAAACCTTAATGTGCTTACCATAAGGACAGCCAGAATAAATGTTAACAGCAGGATATAAATGTTCTTCGCAGGCACAGTCTCCCATATTTCATAATAGAAAATTACCATCGTTGCAACAATAGTTGCAGCGCCTGGGATAGGCATACCTGTGAATGACTTTGATTCAGCAGAACCCATCTGAACATTATATCTGGCAAGCCTCAGGGCGCCGCATGCCATAAACAAGAATGCGGCAGACCATCCGATTCTGCCGTATGATACGAGACTCCATTTATAAAGCATTACTGCAGGCGCGACACCAAAGGCAACAAGGTCTGAAAGAGAATCAAGTTCGATGCCGAACCGTGTAGTGCTGTGCGTCAGCCGGGCAACCCATCCGTCAAGTCCATCGAATACCATAGCGATTATAATAGCCCAGGAAGCTTCGACGTATAGACCCTTAAGCGATGCGAGGATTGAATAAAAACCCATGAACATCCCGCATAATGTAAGGGTATTGGGTAGTATATAAATTCCTTTTCTCATTTATTAATTATAATAGAATCATCGATTATTTGCTCAGGGCCGCACTTTTCCAAAAATTGAATCAATCTTCTTGATAAGAAATTATTTTTACTATATATTTGATGTATGAAGACATCTAAGCTGATTTATGTTTTATTTTCTATCGTCTGTCTCCTGTCCATTTTCTCGTGTGCAGGAGTAGAATCAAAACCTCCTGCCCAGGCTGAGTTTGAGACCGGTCTTTCTTTTTTTAACCGTGGTTCATATGCAAATGCGATCCCGCACTTTGAGAAAGCCACAGAGCTTAACCCCGAGTTCGGTCGGGCTTACCTCTATCTCGGCAGGACTTACTTGAACCTTGGGAGATGGCGCGAGGCACTTTACCCCCTGAGAACAGCGATGAGGCTTTCCCCCGAAGAATCCAGGAAAGAGATTGCTGATATAATCATGGATATTCTCTTGCAGAACGCCGCAAGAATCGACAGGAATACCGAATCAGAGATTATGGATTCTCTGAAACAGAAATAACAGAGGAAATAGTATGAAGGAAGAAGAAGGACTGATAAAATGTTCCGAAAAAATACCGAATTCCGGGGACACCATACTTAATTCTCCTTGCCTTTTGTCTTTGGGCCGGGTTTTCGACGCCGTAACGGTCTGCCCGAAACACTCTCCAATCTCTCCACAAAACTGACGTCGCCCAAAGGTCGCCCTG
>VGWX01000068.1 GCA_016873615.1 Nitrospira sp.
CAGCCTGTATGAGAAAGTTATTGGTCATTCTCAATTCAATAATGAAAAATCGAATCCCGTGGCAAGCTGATTATTCAACTTGCCCAACACCACCAATCCCTTGACAAAAATCACAGTTGCTCAAGGGAGAGGGTAGCAAAGTCGCCCCTCCCTTGAGGGGAGGGGCTGGGGAGGGTGTCTAAATAATTACTTTATAAACAGACACTAATTAGTTATATGATTCCTATCCAAACCATTTGTAATAAAAAGCTAACCTCCTGAAAAATGATATAATATGGGCATCTTACGTTGACTAAGGATCATAATGAAAGAAATTAAAGTTGGAGTGATAGGTTGCGGTTATTGGGGCCCCAATCTGATCAGGAATTTCAACGAAAGTCTTCATACCGATATACATTCTGTTTGTGATCTTATGAAAGAAAGACTTAATAGCATCAGGATCAGGTATCCACAGGTTAAAATAACTGAAGACTACAGGGATATCCTGAAAGACGATAATATAGAAGCGGTAGCCATTGCAACACCTGTCAGCAGCCATTATAAAATCGTATCTGATGCCCTCAGGGCCGGCAAGCATGTCCTTGTTGAAAAACCTCTGACAACCAATGTTAAAGAGGCTGAATCTCTTGTGAATCTTGCAGTAAAAAAAGGTCTGGTTCTTCTTGTCGACCACATATTCATATATACCAACGCCATACGAAAGATAAAGGATTACCTTGCTAGGGGTGAACTCGGTGAGATGTACTATTTCGATTCAGTAAGAATTAATCTCGGGCTTTTTCAGCATGATATAAATGTTATATGGGACCTTGCTCCACACGACCTGGCAGTTATGGACCATCTTATATCAGAACAGCCTGTAAGCATTACTGCAACAGGTTCCAGCCATACCCCAAGCAGGCATGAAGATGTAGCCTATATTACACTGCAATTCAGGAACAGTTTCATTGCGCATTTCCATGTAAACTGGATGTCTCCTGTTAAGATAAGAAAGATAATCATAGGCGGCAGCAGGAAGATGCTCGTCTTTGATGACCTCGATCCCTCGGAGAAGATCAAGCTTTACGATAAAGGCATTCAAGTTACAAAAACGGATAAGAATTCAATATATCAGAGTTTGGTCCAGTACAGAATCGGTGATATATATTCTCCATCGATAGACAGCACAGAGGCTCTAAAAGCAGTTATAGAGCATTTTGCCGACTGCATAAATAATCAAAAAACACCTGTTACTGACGGGATGGCCGGCTTAAGGGTAGTCAGACTGCTGGAGGCAGCGGACAGGTCCCTTAAAAAAGGCGGGGGTAAAGTGAAACTATGAACAACTTCATATACCCGAATGTCATTCTTGGAGTTGATATCCTGATCGAGCCTCCATCGATTATAGGAAAACCGCCACGCGGAGCCAAGCCCGGCGAACTTCGTCTGAAGATCGGCAGCAACAGCCACATAAGGCCATTCAGCACGATTTATGCAGGCGCTGAGATAGGGGATAATTTTCAGACCGGCCAGGGTGTTTCCATACGGGAAGACAATATCATAGGGAATAATGTGAGCATAGGGACAAACTCTGTGCTCGAATTCGAAAACAGGATTGGCGATAACAGCCGTATCCACAGCAACTGTTTTCTTGAGATGGTCACGATTGGAAGGTTTGTTTTTATAGGGCCTCATGTGGTATTCACAGATGACCCTCACCCGATGGGCTGCCCTAAATACAAAGAGTGCAAAAGGGGTGCGGTCGTTGAAGATTTCGCAAGGATCGGCGCCAATGCAACTGTCCTGCCCGGCGTAAGGATCGGCAGGAATTGTCTTGTTGGAGCAGGTTCTGTTGTGACAAAGGATGTTCCTGAAAACAGTGTTGTTGCAGGCAATCCTGCAAGGGTTATTAAAACCATTGATGAATTGACATGCCCCCCGGGTTTTTTTGAAAAACCATATTCTTGGCCACCCTATTGTGAAGACGCGAAATAATCATGAAAAATATACCTCTGGTTGATCTTAAAGCAGGGTTCAACCCGATAAAGGATGAAATTATGAAGGCTGTAGGAGATGTCCTCAGCGGGATGAACCTGTATCTGGGACCTAACTGCCAGGCATTTGAAACCGAGTTTGCTCCTTACTGTAAAACAGAATATGCCATTGGGGTTGGTTCAGGCACAGAAGCCATTCAGTTCAGCCTCATGGCATATGGAGTGGAAAGCGGAGATGAGGTCATCACATCTCCCCATACTTTTTTTGCAACTGCTGAGGCAATTGTCGCTGTCGGTGCAAAGCCGGTATTCGTCGATATAGATCCCTTAACTTATACGATAAGCCCTGAAGGCATACGGGAGAACATAACAAGAAAAACAAAAGCTATAATCCCGGTTCATATGTACGGGCAAGCAGCAGATATGGAACCCATACAGCAGATTTCAAAAAGATATGGGATCCCCATAATAGAGGATTCCTGTCAGGCTCATGGCGCCTTGTATAAAGGGGAAAAAGCAGGTTCTCTGGGAGATGCAGGCTGTTTCAGTTTTTATTTTACTAAGAACCTCGGCGGCTATGGAGAAAGCGGCATGGTCACTACAAATAATAGCGCAATCGCTGATAAAATAAGGCTTTACCGCAATCACGGACATAAATCGAAGTTCGAACATTCTGTTTTCGGGTACAACGGAAGGCTTGATGAAATTCAGGCAGCTATTCTGAGGGTAAAACTAAAATATCTTGATGAGTCCAATAATAAAAGGACAACGGTGGCAGAGCGGTATAATTCACTTCTGAAAGACATCCCCTTGATTTTGCCGCAGGAAGTTTCTGACAGAAAACATGCATATCATCTTTATGTGATAAGGAGCGTCAGGAGAGATAAATTACAGGAGTATCTGAACAATGTAGGTATCGGCACCGGAATTCATTACAGGACACCTGTTCATCTTCAGCCGGCTGCAAAGGTTTTGGGATATAAAGAGGGCGATTTTCCTGAGGTCGAAGCTGCATGTTCCGAGATACTCTCACTTCCCATGTATCCTGAACTCGAACTGGATGAACAGGAGTATATTGCAGAAAAGATAAAGGAGTTCTATTCACTTTGAACCTTCAGAAAAGAACAATCCTTGTGACCGGTGGAGCAGGTTTTATAGGCAGTCATCTTGTTGATAAGCTTGCTAAAGATAACCATATTGTTATTCTCGACAATTTTTCCTCAGGTGAAAAAGAAAACGTTTCGCATCATGAGGGAAAAAGCAACATTGAAATAATCACAGGCGATATACGTGATGGTGAGCTTCTGCTGAAAATTACAAAAAATACAGATATCGTTTACCACCTTGCCGTACAATGCCTGAGGGTTTCAATAAAAAACCCTGACCTTGTCCATGAGGTAAACGCAACAGGTACGTTAAACCTTCTGAGGGCAAGTCTCGAAAATTCTGTAAAAAAGTTTATTTATGTTTCATCATCAGAAGTCTACGGAACAGCTCTGAAGGTACCGATGGCTGAAGATCATCCTCTTGAGCCGACAACTGTATACGGTGCGAGCAAGCTCGCAGGTGAACTATACACACTGGCGTATTACAGAACATACGGACTCGAAACATTAGTGGTAAGGCCCTTTAACACTTATGGCCCAAGAGAACATCTTCAGGGCGCATATGGCGAGGTCATCCCAAGATTTGTCCTGAGGCTTCTGAATAATAAGCCGCCTGTTATATTTGGCGATGGTACCCAAACAAGAGACTTCACCTACGTATCAGATACGGTTAAAGGTATTATCATGGCTTCCGAATGCGATTCCATGACAGGCCAGACTGTGAATATCGCACGGGGACAGGAAATAAGCATAAATGACCTCGCAAGTATAATTGCAAAGAACCTCGATAAATCCAATATAAGGCCTGTTTATGAGCAGGCCCGTCCCGGAGATGTTATGAGGCATTATGCAGGTATTTCCAAAGCTGACAAAATGTTCGGCTATAATCCCGACATAGATATAGAAAAGGGGATTGGTTTTCACATAGACTGGTTCCTTTCACAAAAATATGATTTCAGGGAACTCCTGAAAAATGAGACCATTTTAAACTGGTGAGCTTATGTTCAAGATTCCGATAACAAAGCCTTTTCTGGGAGAAGAAGAAAAACAGCTTGTATCACTGGTAATAGACTCAGGATGGGTTTCCCAGGGACCCAGGGTAGCTGAATTCGAGGAAGCTTTCGCAGCCTATGTTGGTGCAAAGTATGCTGTAGCAACAACATCCTGCACAACCGCACTTCATGCAGCTCTTTCTGTATCAGGTATTGGTCCGGGAGATGAGGTTATTCTGCCGTCTCTTTCCTTTATAGCAAGCGCCAATTCAATAGTCCACTGCGGAGCAACCCCGGTATTTGTTGATATAAATAGCGAAACATGCAATATTGATGTCACCAGGATTGAACCCGCTATTACAGAGAAGACCAAGGCGATCATGCCTGTCCATCAAATGGGACTTGCTGCTGATATTGACGCTGTCCGGATCATCGCAGAAAAGCACTCACTCAAAATCATTGAGGATGCAGCGTGTGCTGTTGGTTCAGAATATAAGGGGAAAAGGATCGGAGGTCACGGCAATATTGCGTGTTTCAGTTTTCATCCAAGAAAGATCATTACTACTGGTGAAGGCGGGATGGTCACAACTGATGATCCTGCGGTCGCTGAAAGACTAAGGAGATTCAGACATCACGGCATGTCTGTGTCGGATATTGAAAGACATATAGCCAACAGGATTATTATTGAAACTTATCCTGAGATCGGGTATAACTACAGGATGACAGACATGCAGGCAGCAATGGGCATCGAACAGATGCGGAAACTTCCCTTCATCGTTGAAAAAAGAAAGCAGATAGCCGGCATATATGATAACGAGCTAAGCAAGATACCGCATATAAAAGTGCCGAAGGTTTCATCTTATGCCTTTCATAACTACCAGTCTTACTGGATCGAATTGCTTGACTCATCACCGGTCAGAAGAGATATGCTTATGATGAAATTACTTGAAAAAGGTGTAACTACAAGAAGAGGCATAATGGCTATACATATGGAAAAGAGTTATTCCCGATACAAAGCGTCTCTCCCTGAGACAGAGCGAATATCAGCGAGAACACTTCTTCTGCCGATTTACCCGACGCTTACAGAAGACGAACAGGGGTATGTAATCCATTGCATTAAGGAGATCCTTAAGTGACGCTTGATGAACACGGGATCCCCCCGAACAGATACAATCCGCACGCGTGGATTATCAACAATCCTGAGATCGGAGAAGGCACATGGATCGGCGCATTTACTGTCATTGACGGTATCGGCGGGCTGAAGATAGGCAAACATTGTGATATAAGCTGCGGTGCGCATATTATCACACACTCTACCGTCAAACGGTGCGCAACAGAAAGACAATACAGCGAAATAGACAAGGCAGAGACAGTTATAGAAGACCACGTCTTTATCGGCGAGCATTCAACAATCCTGAAAGGCGTTCATATAGGACATCACAGCGTTATTGCTGCTGGCAGTGTCATTAAGGAAAATACCGTAATCCCGCCCTATTCTCTTGTTGCAGGAGTTCCGGGAAGGATCGTACGAAGCATAAAAGATGATATTGAACAATGGAAATCATCGGCAAAGACAGAATAAACTGTTTTTCTGATCTTGAGGAGATTTAAAGGTTATGCCATTAGTTTCTGTAATCATACCTGTGTTTAACGAAGAAGAAAACCTTCCTGTTCTTTATCAGAGGCTGAATGAACTGTTAATAAATTCAAAGGATAGCTTTGAATTTATTTTTATTGATGATGGTTCATCCGATGGATCTTTTTCCCTGCTGAAAGAGCTCTCTGGAAAAGATATTAGAGTCAGGGCAATCAAGTTCTCGAGAAACTTCGGCAGTCATGCTGCATGCCTTGCAGGGCTGGAGCATTCGAAAGGTGATGCATGCACTTTCATTTCTGCAGACTTGCAGGACCCTCCCGAGATGATCCAGACCCTTATTGACGAATGGAAGAAGGGAAACGAAGTCGTCATCGGCATAAGAAATTGGGATGATAATTCCATAAGGCTTTTTCAGAGAATCTATTACAGGCTTGTAAGACGGTATGCATTGCAGAATATGCCTGAAGGAGGGACGGATGTGTTTCTCATAGACAGAAAAGTAATCGATGCTGTTGTATCCATGAAAGAGAAAAACACATCAGTCTTCGGCCTCATCCTATGGAGCGGCTTCAAACAGTCTGTCGTAACATACAAAAAAGGCGTGCGACACAAGGGCATTTCAAAATGGACGACCGGCAAGAAGATCAAGCTTTTTATCGATACATTTGTGTCATTTTCTTATTTCCCCCTCAGAATGATATCAGTCCTCGGCATACTATTCGCATTTCTTGGCTTTCTGTATGCCTCGTTCATAATATTCAACAGGCTGTTTTTTTCAGTCCCTGTTGAAGGATGGGCTTCCCTGATGGTAGTTCTCCTGGTAGTTTCAGGAGTACAACTCGCTATGCTCGGCATCATCGGAGAGTACCTCTGGAGAAATTTCGACTCATCAAGGAAAAGACCTGCTTTTATAATTGACGAGAGGATTGGATACAAAGACAGAATTGATTTTTAGGTCTTAGCCCTTTTTCTGAATCAGGCGTTGAAGTTCATTGTAAATCTTGTCTATTACAGAACTCCAGTCTCCCGGAGCTGTCTGGCGGAAAAGCCTCATTGTTGGATACCAGGGACAGTCATCACGATTTAATGACCACCGCCAGTCCGGTGCAAAAGGTATCAATGTCCATACAGGCTTGCCAAGCGCACCTGCTAAATGAGCAACTGCTGTATCTACGGAGATAACTATATCGAGATGATACATTAATCCTGCTGTATCTGAAAAGTCCTCAATCTCTTTTGTATAATCAATAAGTTTCATACCAAAAGGACTGTTCACAGTCTGTTCAGAGGCCTTGCCCTTTTGCAGGCTATAAAATATAACGTTGCTTAATCTTGCAAATGGTGCGAACATTTCGAGCGAACAGGCGCGATAGCTTTCCTTTCTTGCTGTTGCCCTCCCGGCCCATGCTAATCCTATTTTCATTTGTGAGTCTCTAATTTCAACCTTTTTACGCCATTTATCAATAAAATTCATTTCTACAGCTATATATGGTATTTTCGCTGGTATATTTTCAGTAGTAGTGTCAAATACTGCAGGTAAACTAAGAAGCGGACAACGCACATCAAAATATGGAAGTGATTCACCATGTGAAATCACCTGATGTATTCCTTCCACATTTTTGAACAACGAAGTTAATTCTTTCTGACATTCAACAATCACTTTTACCCCGCGTTGCGCTACCAAAGGGGCATAACGGATAAACTGTATTGTATCTCCGAACCCCTGTTCAGCATGCAATAGAATCGTCTTTCCTTTGATATCAGATCCATCCCACATAGGTTGATAAAAATTACGCTGGTAAGCCTCTTTCAATTTCCATCGCCATTCATAACCCTTCCATCCTTCCTTAAAATTACCTAATAATAAGTTAATCAGAGAAATACTGAAATGTGCTTCAGCGAAGTCCGGGTCAAGTTCTATTGTTTTCTTATAAGCCTGTAAAGCATTATCGATATCTCCTTGATCCTGTAAAGCTACACCAAGATTGTAATAAGACCCGGCAAAATTAGCATTAAGCTCTATGGCTTTTTGATAAAACTTTATTGCTTCATCAAGTTTTCCCTGTTTGTTGAATACAGTTCCAAGGTTCATACATGAATCAAAATGAGAAGGAATTACCTTCAAAGTTTTTTGATAATGCATTGCTGCTTTATCGTATTCTCCTTTTTCCTGATAAATATTTCCAAGGTTGTAATATGCATCAGCAAGATCCGGATTAATTTCTATCGTCATCTGATAATTGGCAATGGCAGCATCATATTGTTTTTTTTCCTTTAAAACGTTACCAAGATTATTATATGCAGCGCTGAAATCAGGATTGAGTTTTACTGCTTCCCGATAAGAGACTATTGCTTCATCCAATTGTCTTTTCATGACAAACGTATTTCCAAGATTGAAATATATATCAGCACTGTGTGGTTTTAATCCAATAGCTTTTTGGTAATACATAATTGCCTCATCAAGTCTCCCATTTGCTTTAAGAGCACTTCCAAGATGATCGTACGAATCAGGATTATATGGATCGAATTGGAGTGCTTTTTTTATATAATCTATTGCAGAATCATAATTGCCCTGCTGATATAAGAGGACTCCGAGGAAATTCAAAACAAAAGCATTTTCCGGCTGTAATTCTATAATTGTCCGGCAAATCTCCTCTGACTGCTTAAAATTTCCATTCTGGTAATGTTCAAGAGCTATTTGAATGAGTTTATGTATTTCCATGTTTTTTTATTGAAATCATTATGAAGTTCTATTACCAACTTATCTCTCCTTTCGCGATATTTCAGTGCCTTTTATAGTGACAAATAATAACAATTTAACATATTATAAAAATAATGACTAATACTAAAGATAGTGAAAAAGAACCACTAATAAAGGCTAAAATCGGCGACAGAGTCAATATCCATTTTACCTGTAAGTTTGAGGATGGAACTGTCTATGATTCTTCAATAGGTAAAGAACCGCTTCAATTCATAATAGGAGAAAATCAGACATTTACAGGTCTTGAACAGGCCGTAATAGGAATGATCCCTGAAGAATCAAAATCTATTGAAATTTCCTCGGATAACATTTACGGGCCTCACCGTAAAGAAATTGTTCATATAATACGTCATGACCAGTTTCCAGAAGACATAAAACCGGAGATAGGGCTGCAGTTTCAAATTAAACAGGAAAATGGAGTGACAGAGATTTTCAGAGTCACAGATATTTCTGATACGAATATTACATTAGACGGGAACCACCCTTTAGCCGGAAAAAAGTTATTTTTTGATATTCAACTAATCGAATCAGAACAAACAGATATATCGAAAGCTGCGGATTTTTATGATCAGGGGATTGCATTTCAGGATAAAGGCCGTCTCGAAGAAGCAATCACATGCTATCAAAAAGCAATTGAACTGAATAAAAACCTCACTGGTGCATTTTATAATCTGGGAGTTGCATTTCAGAAAAAAGGTCAAATTGACAAATCTATTCTTTATTATGAAATAGCAATCGGTCTTAATCAGGACTTCACTGAAGCACATTATAACCTTGGAATTGCTTATAAAGAGAAAGCCCTGTTTGATGAAGCAATGATCTGTTTTCAGAGAGTCCTTCAACTAAAACCTGACCATTCAGATGCATCTTATAACTTCGGCAATGTCTATGCAGCAAAGGGACAGTTTAATGAAGCTATACAGTGTTATCAAAGGGCAATTGAGCTTAACCCGGATTATGCTGAGGCACACTGGAACATAGCTTTAATAAACCTATTGCTTGGAAACTTTAAAGAAGGCTGGAAAGGATACGAATGGCGGTGGAAACTGAAAGATATTATATCCCATCGTGATTTTTCACAACCTATTTGGAACGGATATGATATCAACGGCAAGACTATTCTACTGCATGCTGAACAGGGATTCGGAGATACTATTCAGTTTATCCGCTATGCCCCTTTGGTTGCTCAGCGTAGTGCAAGAGTAATCCTTGAATGTCAGAAAGAATTAGTCTCATTACTAAAAAGCGTGGAAGGAATACATCAGGTTATATCATATGAAGAATCGCTTCCGGATTTTAATATCCATTGTCCACTCTTAAATCTTCCTTCAATTTTCAACACAACTACCGATAATATTCCTGCAGAAATACCATATATTACAGCAGATGCGAGTTTAATTAAGAAATGGCATGAGAAAGTTAAGCATGATACATCAAAACTGAAAATCGGATTGGTATGGGCTGGTGAGAAATTGTATAAGAACGACTTTTCTCGTTCTTGTTCGTTTGAAATCTTTTCCGCGTTAAATTTATCCGATGATATTACTTGGTATAGTCTTCAGAAAGGTGATCCGTCAACACAGGTAGAAAATTCTCTAAAAGGAATAAATCTTATTGATTATACAGATGAATTACGTGACTTTTCTGATACTGCAGCTCTAATGCAAAATCTTGATCTGATTATATCTGTAGATACAGCGGTTGCTCATTTAGCCGGTGCACTTGGCAAACCCATCTGGACTCTACTGCCATTTGTACCAGACTGGCGCTGGATGCTGAACAGGGAGGACAGCCCCTGGTATCCAACTATGAGGCTCTTCCGTCAACCGTCACGCGGAGACTGGAAGTCAATATTAGAAAATGTTGCAGATTCTCTGAACAAGTTTATCACATAGCTGTCTTAGCATTATTACAAAGTCATTAATATAGATAGAAATCATATCTGTTTATAATTTTCAAACGATCATATGGATACCACTGCAAAATTCCAAACAGCAGTTGAACATTATCAGAAAGGCAATCTGCATGAGGCAGAGAATATTTGCAGGGAAATAACTTTGGTAGAGCCTCAAAATATAGATGTTATTCGCCTGCTTTCGCTGCTTTATTATCAACTACAGAATTATAATCTTTCTGAAGAATATATTCAGAAAGTATTACGACTCGTTCCAAATGACTTTTATGCATTTTTCCTATTAGGAAATATCTTCCATGAAAAGGGAAATCTTGTAGAAGCAATAACCTCTTTTCAACAGGCAACCTTACTCAATCCTTCCTTTGCTGATGCATATTATAATCTTGGAATTGTCTTAGAGAAGAACGATGAACTTGATAAAGCAATTACTTCTTACAAAAGGGCTTTGGATTTAAACCCTAACCTTGCTGATGTATATAATAATTTAGGGAACGCACTTTATAAGAAAAAGCATTTAGACGAAGGGATCCCCTTTTTGAGAAAAGCATTAGAATTAAACCCGGATTATATTTTAGCTTTGAATAATTTGGGCACAATTTATAAAGCTAAGAACCAACTTGATGAAGCTATTGTTTGTTTCCAAAAAGTAACCGAACTTAATCCCTCGTCTGCTGATGCATATTATAACCTTGCAGTTGTTCTAAAGGATAAGAATCAATCCGACAAAGCTTTTATTTTGCTTCAAAAAGCAATAAAACTTAATCCTTCTTTTTCTGATGCATATAATAATCTCGCCCTAATCTCTGACGAAAATCATCGCCCAGATGAAGCTCTAACATATTCTCGAAAAGCATTGTCTATAAGACCAGATGATGCTGAAGTTCACTGGAATATGTCACAAACATTATTATCATTGGGTAATTTCGAACAAGGTTGGAAAGAATATGAATGGCGTTTTAAAGTAAAAGATTTTAAACATGATACTTTTCCACAACCTTTATGGAACGGCAGACCCCTTGAAGGAAAAAGCATTATCGTTACAACAGAGCAGGGTGTGGGGGATGAGTTAATGTTTGCCTCTTGTCTGCCTGAGGTAATAACTCAGGCAGGTTTGTGTATTATCGAATGTGACAAAAGACTGATACCTCTTTTCTCACGTTCTTTCCCAAAAGCAATGGCAACAGGACGGCTGAACCCGGGTGATACATATCCTTCAGATCTTCCATCTGCAGAGATGAGGATATTCATCGGCAGTTTGCCAAAATTCTTTAGGCCCAACCTTGCCAGCTTTCCACAGCAGGGCGCCTATCTAATACCGGATGACAAGAAAGTAAAAAACTGGCGGAAAAGATTTTCTGAACTTGGCTCTGGTTTGAAAATAGGCATATCCTGGCGTGGAGGAAGCAAGCCTGCTGAAAAATTGGCACGTTCAACCGTTCTTAAGCAATGGAAAACCCTGTTTTCTGTTCCAGGTGTTCATTTCGTTAACCTGCAGTACGGAAATTGCACCAATGAACTTATGGAGGCAAGAGAAAAACTCGGCATAACCATCCACGACTGGGAAGATGCAGATCCGCTTAAGTACCTGGATGATCTTGCAGCACAGATCGCAGCGCTTGACCTGGTTATTTCTGTTGATAATGCGACTGTTCATATGGCAGGTGCATTGGGAGTGCCAGTTTGGGTATTGCTGCCCTTTGCCTGTGACTGGAGGTGGATGCGGGAATATGAGGATACACCATGGTACAAATCTGTCAGGCTGATCCGTCAGAAAAATATTGGCGATTGGGATAGAGTATTTGAACGGGCAGCATCAGAACTAAGGCAATCCCTTACAAATGGGTCATTCCCTATGATACCCCATTCCTATAAAAGCTCTCTATCAACTAAAAACGCAAATAAACCTGCTTTCCTTATGCTATAAAATATTCATATTAATTTCAAATAATTAAGCTATGAATAACGACGAAAAACTGCAGATTGCAATACAGCACCATCAGACTGGAAACGTAAAGCAGGCAGAATATATGTATAGGGATATTCTAAAAACTGAACCAGACAATCCTTACGTACTATATCTTATTGGTATTGCGTATCTTGAAATCGGACTATATGATGTAGCTGTTGAACATCTAAATAAATCTCTTCAGCTGAATCCTAATAATCCCGAAGCATACTACAATCTTGGAACCATTCTCCAGGACATGAAACAATTTGATGAAGCAGCAAAATGTTATCAAAACAGTATTCAACTGAATCCCGGGCTTGTCGATGCATACTACAACCTTGGAACAATTTTCCAAGAGTTGGGGCAACTGGATAAAGCAGTAACATATTATCAGAAGAGCCTTCAACTTGATCCAGATTCTTACGATATACTCAACATTCTTGGTGTAATCTATCAACAAAAAGGACAGTTCGATGAAGCGATCTGCTGTTATCAGGAAGCAGTTCATATTAATCCTAATTTCTCTGAGGCATTTAACAATCTGGGTAATATTCTTCAGGAAAAAGAACTTTTCGATGAAGCGATCTGCTGTTATCAAAAAGCAGTTCAAATTAATCCTAGCTTCTCTGAGGCATTTAACAATCTGGGGAATGCACTTCAGAAAAACTGGCATCTTGATGAAGCAATAGCCTCTTATCATAAAGCTCTTCAGCTAAAACCTGATAATTCTGAAGCCTTGAATAATCTGGGCACTGCATTTAAGGAGAAAGGGCAATTCGATAAATCTTTACAATATCTTCAAAAAGCCCTGAAAATAAATCCGTCACATATAG
>VGWX01000069.1 GCA_016873615.1 Nitrospira sp.
GAAAAATAGTTTGTTGATAATCTGTAATCCACAGCTTTAATCGTCCCTGAGACAGTGAGTGCAGGGTTATATGTTCCATATGATCCTGCCTCAAAAGAAAGATCAGTCTTTGGTTTGTCTTGTCCCTTGTTTGTGATGATATTAATAACACCTGCCATGGCTTCTGAACCGTATATAGTGCTCTGTGGCCCTTTCACTATCTCGATCCTCTCTATATCATCAACCTTTATGCCTGAGAAATCGAACGAACCTGTGGCTGTGTTGTTCACTTTTACCCCGTCTATCATGATAAGAGTATGAGTTGAACTGCCACCCCGCAAAAGAACTGAAGCAGCCTTTCCAGTACCTCCATTCTGTACCAGATTCAAGTCGGGAACTTTTCTGAGGACATCTGGAATAAACTGGACATTTATCTTTTTGATTTCATCATCCCTTATTACAATAACATCACTCGTTGTCTCTTCAATCGATTCCTGTATCCTTGCTGCAGTAACAACAACCTCGTTTAATTTTACTTTTTCCTCTGCCCATGCAGATGAAATTATAAGAAATGACAGAAGTATGAACCATAATATATGCATAAAATAGTTTCTCCTTGATTGAAATTTTGGATGAAGGTTCTTCAACTTACTCCTTATTCCTTATGTATACTTTACGATGTGTCCGGTCTCATGATTAACCTCCTCTTCCCTCGAAGGGTTCAGTCTGTAAGGTATGCAGGGTATCCTGACTCAGGGCATCCTACTTGCCGGCCTTCCCGGTCGATAAAACCAGTGACTTTCTCAGCTTTCGTTCCCTTTACAGTTGCGGGGCAGTCCCCGGTTTTCACGGGATTCCCCTCATATACCTTCTTTATCCTGCCAATGGCGGATTGAATCTTCAGCTATAGACTATTCCGTTGATAAGTTTTACAACCGGATATTTTCCCCAGAACTCTATGATGTTCAGGGCGCCATAATCCTGATCAATCCGGAAAATATTTTCCAGAGGTATGCCGAGCAGGTGGCAGATGATTATCCTGTTCACACCTCCATGGGCAACTATAGCAACATGTTCACCCTCGTGATTTCGAATAATCTCTTCAAGTGAATTTAAAACGCGTTCACTCATCGCAAAGGTGCTTTCTCCTCCCATAGGACTGAACTGAAGAGGATTTCCTGCCCATGCCTTGAATTCATCAGGATATTTGAGCTGTATCTCGTCGAAAGACATTCCTTCCCAGATACCGAAATTGCGTTCCCTGAGGGATGGGACGATTATCGGGTTCAGGGAATGGGGCTTTGCAATCAGTTCAGCGCTTTTTATCGCCCTCTGCAAATCAGAACAGTAGACCGCTTTCAAAGGATTAGGTATGTATGCTGAAAGCAGCTCCATCTGTCTTATACCATTTTCAGACAATGGCACATCGATCGAACCTTTGTAACGCCTTTTCTCGGCGCCCTCTGTTTCTCCATGCCTTATTAAATAGAGAACCGTGACCATATAATCACCATAAACAAAAATATTATCTCTGTAATTTCACCGATTGCACCAAGCGTATCTCCTGTAAGACCGCCAAATTTGTTATGAAAAAAATGGATCAAAGCCCGGCACATACAATACATTGTTATGAGCAGGACAGCATAAAAGATATATTGGCTGCCGGGTATGTAATCACTGAAGAATAATCGCGGTAATGTTAACAGAAGAAGCAGCATCAGAGTTGAAACAGCAAGCTCTTTAAATCCGATTTTGTTTATGAATATCCTTCCAAGGCCGTCCTCTCTTGCCGGCTTGCCATGAAACATTGATATGACCATTGTCCATTTTGAAATTACCGGTAGGAACAAAAGCGAAGAAAAAAAAGTGAAAGTCATAAAATGAGTCAGGTTATTTAAAGCCAGGTATTTTAACCCGAGTGAAAATGCTATCGCTGTTACGCCTATTGGTCCTGTTGCAGGGTCCTTCAATATCAAAAGCCGTTTTTCTTTATCAGCATTCAGGGTATCTTCTGACTTCGCTGCTAATGCGTCAAACGTATCAGCAAGTCCGTCGAGATGAAACCCGCCATTCGATAAGACATACACCATAAGCACTATGCCTATTACGAGATCATGATGAAAAACGCTTCCTGCCGCATAATCCGTTATTATTAGAATAATGCCCTGAATAAGGCCGACAAGGACAAAGACTGATGAGCTTTTTGCAATATCAGCCCCGGTAACAGTCATGTTTTTTCTGACTGGTATTATGGTTAGCAACTGCAATGCAATTAGGAATTTTTTCATATGATATCTGTGCTCTTTGCTCTGTGTCCTGTGTTCTGTCCTGTTACCCCTGCTTCACCAAAGGTAGCCATCTCTTTATAGATCTTCAGTCCTGCCTCGATTATGTGCATTGCAAGGGCAGCGCCTGTGCCTTCACCGAGTCTTAAGTTCAGATCGAGAACAGGGTGCAAACCGATTTTATCAAGCATTGCTTTATGCCCGATCTCAACAGAGTTATGCGCTGCAAACATATAGTCTTTTGTCTTTGGCTCAAGACAATATGCTATTAATGCGCCTGCAGTTGAAATAAAACCGTCTATGACAACAGGAACCCTGTGTGCTGCTGCGCCGAGAATCAAACCGGCGATGCCTCCGATTTCAGAGCCGCCAATTTTTGCAAGAACATCAACAGGATCTTCAGGATCAGGCTTATTTATGGAAATGGCGTCTTCGATCACCTTTATTTTATGTTTCAATGTTTCATCACCAATACCGGTGCCTTTACCGGTTACTTCATATACCTGTCTGCCGGTTAAGACTGCTGCTACCGCAGACGACGGTGTTGTGTTGCCGATACCCATCTCTCCTGTCCCAAAAATCCCATAGCCTCTTACGGCATATTCTTCTGCAAGTTTTATCCCAACCTCTATACACCTTGCAGCATCGTGCTTTGTCATTGCATGCCCTTTTCTGATATTCCCTGTTCCTGATACAACTTTTTTTGAAACAAGTCCTTTGACTTTTTCAAGTTCACCCTTAACTCCAATGTCTACTAATACAACCTCTGCCCCTGCATGACGTACAAGGACATTTATTCCGGCACCGCCGCGCAGAATATTGAAGACCATCTGCTTTGTAACCTCGCCTGGATACTCACTGACCCCTTCTTCTGCAACTCCATGATCGCCTGCAAACGTGAAGATAACTTTTTTATCAAGCACCGGCATTGTGCTTTCCGTGATTGCTACAAGCCTTTGTGCAAATTCTTCAAGCCTCCCGAGACTTCCTTGAGGTTTTGTAAGACTATCAAGGCGTTTCTGAGCCTTTTCAGCAAATTCTGATCTGACAGGGAGTATTTTTTTTATGGTTTCTTGTATCATATTTTTCCTTTGCCTTTTATCTTCATCGGTATGCCGGCTACCAGCAGATACGCTTCATCCGAGATTTCAGCAATTTTTTGATTCAGTATGCCTGCCATATCCCTGAACCTCCTTGCCATCTCGTTTTCCGGGACGATTCCCATTCCGACTTCGTTTGAAACAATATACAGAACACAGAACCCAGATCCCAGCCCACAGACGGGAGAATCTTTAAAACGACTTAGGGAATCTAAAAATCCTACGATTTCCATTTCAATTGTCTGTGTTCTGTGTTCTGTATTCTGTGTTCTAATTAAGAGATTAGAAAGCCACAATGTCAGACAATCAATGACAATTGCATTATATTTACCTTCTATTTCCTGTATAACTTCGGCGATTCTCAATGGCTCTTCATAAGTGTCCCAGTCTGTTCCCCTCTGGTTTTTATGCTTTTCGATTCTCTCTCTCATTTCTTCATCAAGCGCCTCTGCAGTGGCGATATATGCCTTATTGCCTGAAATCTTAGAGGCGTCTTTCAGTGCATACGTACTCTTCCCGCTCCTTGCGCCACCGGTAATAAAGATTATTTTCTTATGCATTTGTCACCCTGAAATCTATCCTCATTCATTTCAACCGAACAGCTATTTCCTCAAAGCCTTCGATAACCCTCGGACCGAGCCTGTAGAGTTTGTCGCTGACATAATAAATTCTATTGTTCTTTACAGCAGGGACACTTTTTAATCTTTTAAGAAGAGTTGCTGAAACCTCCCGCATATTCTCATGCCCCTTACCAATAATGATCACATCAGGTCCCTGACGAATAATCTCCTCAACAGAGTATTTGGGATATGAAGCCTTTGCCTTCGATGCTATATTTTCACTGCCAAGAAGTGTGATTGCATCATCCATGGCAGTATTTGGTCCTGCAACTATCAGCGGTTCAGGCCAGATAATGAAAAGCGCCTTATTTTTCTGTGAATGTCCTGTTGTTTTTAATTTCTTCAGTGAGGTCTCTATCCTGCCGGCAAGGGAGTCTGCCTTTTCTTTGACATCAAAAGCTGACCCCATTTCTCTGATCGCCTGTGGCAACTCTGAAAATCGCAGCGCTTTAAAAACATAAGTCTTTATCCTCAGTGAGTGTAACCTTTCTTCAAACTCTTTTGGATTGCCGTCGGTCGTCATCACTACAATATCGGGCTTTAAAGATACGACTCCCTCCAGAGAAGGGTTGGACATGCCGCCTATTTTTTGTTTTTTCTTTGCCTCTTCGGGGTAATCACAGAAAATTGTGACTCCGGCAACGCTGTCGCCGAGACCTAATGCAAAGAGTATTTCTGTAATGTTTGGAGCGAGGGAGATAATTCTTTTTGGTGGTTCGGTATAAGCAGGGTTATGAAATGTGAAGTGATAAATGAATACGAAAAAAAGACAGAAGAGAATTTTTGATATCATCTTTCCTCCCTCGGGAAATTACAGTTCATACTCAGAAGATTTGAACTTATTGGATCTGGACAGGTCTTCCGGCTCAGGGCATCTTTACAAGTATCTGACCTACTCGCCTGCCTTCCCATCCCGCTATATTTCGGGACAGTGGCTTATTTCAGGCTTTCGTTCCCTTTACGGCTGCGGGGCAGCGGGAGAATCACCTTCTGGTTCACTCCTCTTCCCTGACTTCCAGCCAACGAAAAATATCTACATCTTAAAACTACTGCCTCATTAATTGCAAGGTCTTATTTTATAGCATATTACGGTTATTGTTTGCAAAGATTGTCAATTGTTCTTTGGTTTTTAGAATCCCGAATCCAAGGTTCATTGATTACTGTGTGTGGGGGATAGAATGCCTATTTGTTATTTGCGGTGAGTTTATCCATTAGCTTCGACTCATATTCCGGGAAATCTTCGAAGGTTAATGGTTTGTTACGGCTCATGTTCAGTTTTAAAAGCCTGAAATTCAATTCCCTTATCTTTTTCAGCCTTTCTTTATCGTCATCAATCGTATTCATCAGAGAGAACAAGTTTACCATTTCATTCCTCATCTCCAGTTCAGGCGGGATGCAGCCGGCATTTTTCAGGAATTTATAAGCCATTCTCAGGTCTTCGGGAATCCATGTCTCATCCTCAAACCGGATTGGTTTTCCCATATTTTCAAGGTTATCGAAATCGCCATTTTGCATGGCTTCGATAATGCGTCTCTCTGCAATTCTGTAAAAAGCATCCATAACTTTTTTTAACTTACTCCGAGCATTCTGTCAAGGGCTGTTTTTGCAGGAATCCTTATCTCTTCAGGCGCTTTAATTATATAATTGTTTTCCTTCAATGCCCTGAGCAGGCTGTTCAATGTTGTCTTTTTCATATTCGGACAGATCATGTCTTTTCTCAAAGGATAAAAAATCTTATCGGGATTTTCCTTCCTTAACCGGTACATGAGGCCTATCTCAGTCCCCACGATGAATTCTTTTTCAGAAGACGCTTTTGCAAACCTCAGCATGCCGGATGTGCTTGTTACATGATCTGCCATCTCAAGCACATCAAGTCTGCATTCGGGGTGTGCTATTACAAGAGCCTTTGGATGTTCTTCCCTTGCCTTTGCAACAGTGTCGGGGGTAACCCTTTCATGCACGTGGCAGTATCCATCCCATGCAATGACCTTTTTCTTCGTATTTCGCTGAGCCCACATGGAAAGATTCCTGTCAGGAACGGAGATGACTGTATCAGCAGGCAAAGACTCAATGACCTTCACTATGTTGGCTGAAGTGCAGCATATATAACTCTCTGCTTTTACATCAGCAGTTGTATTCACATAAGCAACAACCGGGACCCCGGGATATCGGTCTTTTATATCCCTTAAAGCAAACTCTTTCGGGTATATGTATGGTGGCGGATTGCTGAATCCGGGAAAACTCTTTCTCTCCCAACGGGGAGAATCGACATGAATCATATCAGCCATAGGGCATCCTGCATCAATTTCTGTGAGCAGTACAGTTTTATCAGGACATAGGATGGAAGCGCTCTCTGCCATGAAATTAACGCCTGCAAATACAATAACATCACAGTCTATAGTTGATGCGGTCCTTGAAAGCTCAAGCGAATCGCCTGTGAAGTCAGCGATTTCCTGAACCTCATCCCTCTGATAATTATGGGCGAGTATTATTGCACGTCTCTTCTGTTTTAATTCGAGGATCTCTTCCCTGAGAAGGGCCTGATCAGAGGTCATTTAAAATCTGACGGGATTTTTTACAAAGAGAGAAGAATTTGTGAAAAGCACAGTGCCGTCATCCATGGTGATTTTATAAATTACTTCAGATTTTTTATCATTATAAGTTGCTTTTGTAGAATGTGTTGTTTTACCATTATAGAGTGAAAGCACTTTTTTGACATATTGTCTTGTCTCGGTGATAGGCGGGACATATCCGAACTTTTCAACAGTCTTTGGTCCTGCATTATAGGCAGCAAGGGCAAGGGTCAAATCTCCGTTGAATTTTTCGAGCATGTATTTAAGATATTTTGTGCCGCCTTCGATATTTTCTTCCGGGTCAAACGGGTTACGAACATTCATGTCCATTGCTGTCCCCGGCATAAGTTGCATAAGACCCTTTGCCCCAGCCCGTGAAACAGCCCTGTTGTTCCAGTTAGACTCTGTTTTGATGACAGCCTTAATCAGTGATGGGTCCAGGTCATAATCTGCAGCCTTTTCATGAACAATGCTATGGTAATCAGAAGAACCTTCAGAACTCAACCGGGAAGACCCCGACTTTACAGACTGTATTTTTTCCTGTGGCGCTACTGAGTTATCCTTATGAACCTTATTCGCTTTTTTACCTAAAGGCGCATCTGTGTAACAAGTGACACCATTTTCATCAGTATATTTATATATATCGGCTGAAGCGGCAGATGTGAAGAAAACTATAACTATAATGGATATAATATATCTCATTATCAAACTATATCACTAAAATAAAATTCTGTCAATAACTTTAAAGTAATAATTTAAATCAACCATTTAACTTATTTAAATTAAAAGAAAAATAAAGCATTATGATAGTGATATTCCTTCTGCAAATCCTCTAATGATACCTTCCGGGGTCGAGCTGATTTTCCTCACAGGGATACCAAGCGCCTCTTCCATATTATTTAATGTAATATCATCTAAAAATCTGTTTTCATCATTAAGGACTACATCAGGTAAGAGGATTATTTCACGTCCTTCTATTCTGTCTAATATGGTTTTGATGACATCCCTGCCTGATAAAAGTCCTGCAACAGTTACTGATGAACCAAAAAATTTATTCTCTACCGGTAATACATCGATTAGGAGATTTTCTTTCTCCGAGAGTTTTTCCAGGAACTTTTTCAGAAAGGGATAGAATGACACCCCGGTGAACGTAAGAAATTTTTTCTTAAGCTGACCTATCCTGGGTATCTTGCTTTTTTTTGCCTGATGCATGAAGAGCGGCACCATGCCCACACCATTTTCTATCTGATGCAGTTCCCCGTATTCTTTCAGGGGAGGAAAAGAACGCTCTGCCTTGAGATAGAGCTCGTCTGCAGCATAAACGATAGCATTCCCATGTTTTTTTATAAACCTTTTCTGGAACGATTCAATAATTTTAATCGCATCAGCAGCGTCTTCTTTTATGACCGGACGAATGCCCGGTTTTTTATAGAGGGTAAGGCCGACAGGCACAACTGCGACAGACAGGACATAGGGATAAAGGCTGTAAAGATTGCTGATAGTCTGCTGCAGTTCCTTCCCGTCATTATATCCGGGACAGAGCACGATCTGGAGGTTAAAGCGCAACTTGTTGTCTCTCAGAAATTTGAGCTCCTTCATGATATCAGGGGCTTTTGGATTTCCGAGGAGTTTATTTCTCACAACTCTGTTTGTGGAATGTACCGAAATATAGAGGGGACTCAGCCTCTGTTCAATAATGCGTCTTTTGTCTTCCTTGCTGAGATTGGAAAGCGTGACGTAATTTCCATACAGGAAGGACATCCTGTAGTCTTCATCTTTTATATAAAGAGATTTTCTTAGCCCTCCCGGAAGCTGTTTTATAAAACAGAAGATGCAGTTATTTTTACAGGTCATGACCTTAAAAGGTTTGAAATGCACCCCGAATTCTTTTCTGTCACCTCTGACGATTTGAATATGAATAATTTTCCCCCCGCGCTTAACTTTAGCATCAAGGCTATTGTCAGCGCTGAAAAACATGAAGTCAACAGGGTCGCGGAGCTTATGTGAATTTATGGAGAGGACTCTATCACCAGGGAGGAGACCTGCTTTTTCAGCCGGGCTTCCTTGCCGGACAGTATATATCTGAATGCCATGTTCAGCCTGCATGTGTCAGTTTTAATCCCTTGTATATATAATGAAGTCCGGACAGTATTGTAATCCCTGATGTTGCCCAGAGAAAGAAAGAAGGCATATCCGGAAGGATGGGCAGGTTGATACCGAAAAGAATATAGGCGATAAGCAGACTCTGTAACCAGATTGTAACCTTGCCGAGTATTGACGGCTGAACATGTGATGCACCGGTAATGAGATAAAGGAGAAACCATCCTGTAATTATTATTACATCTCTGCTGATCACTATTATGGCAAGCCATTTCGGTATCCATCCATATATGGAAAAAACAATGAATGAACTGACAAGCAGGAATTTATCAGCTAACGGATCAAGAAAAGATCCCAGAGCAGTCTTCTGATTCTTAAGCCTGGCAAAAAGTCCGTCAAATGTATCTGTAAGCGCTGCAGTTATGAACAGGTAAAGTGAGTAGTCATAGCGTTTATAAATTATTGAGGTTAGAAATATAGGAATGATTATTATCCTTGTTATTGTCAATGCGTTGGGTATGTTCAATACCCCCACGTTCCCCCCCATTTAGAAAAGATAAGAGTTATGGAAAATTTAAAGGCAATGCCCGGAATTTTAATCTCAAACCAAGCTGATTATAACATGAAGTTTCTATTTCACTGTCAGTAAGAAATGACATCAAAGTCTTCGCATAGCAGCCCTCAACAGCAAAACCATGTTTGCCGGATTCATTCCGGGCAGTTGAAAGGCGCCTCTTCGCAAAAGCTTTTTTACCTGTGAGCAAGGAAATTTCTCCAAGTCCGAGTTTGCAATAGATTATACCTCTTGGATCTTTTGTCGTTTTAAACAGAGCCATGGCCTTCATGAGAAGATCATGAGCGTTTTTCAATTTGCCGACCATCTTATATGTTGTACTCAGACCCCAGAGAGTATATGCGCAGCTTACCTTATCGCCTATCTTTTTATAGAGCCTTATTGCCTTTGTGAAATAAGCAAAGGCATTCTTATAATCATTCAGCATCCTGTAAGCATTTCCAATGCCGCAATACGAATAGGCCTTGCCGAATGTATCTTTGATTCCGGAGAACAGTCTGTTTGCAGCGATATAGTATTTAAGGGAGTCTTTAAATAATCCGGCGATACGTGAAGCGCCTCCGAGACCACAGAGACAATATCCTGCGCCCTGTAAGTCTTTAAGAGATTGAAATATTCCGTAGGATTCTTTATAGGTCTTCAGCGCATCTCTTATGTCTCCCTTAATCCTTAAAGCGCCTGCCTCTGCCCATAGGGTAAATGCGATGCCCTGTCTGTCATCTTTTTTCCGGTAGATACGTTTTGATTCACGGATGAGTTGCAGGGCTTTCTTCCATTTGCCCTGCGCCCGTAACGAAAGGCCGAGTCCGACCTTTGCATCAGCAACCTTAACAGGAGAGTTGGTTTGCACGGCAATTTTTATTGCATCTGCATAGCTTTTTTCAGCAAGATCAAAATTGCCTGTCATCCTTAAGGTATCACCCAAAGACATCATGCACTGAAACATCTCTTCCCGGTCCTGCTGCTGTGTATATGCCTGCAACGCCTTCCTGAAAAGTCTGAGGGCTTGTTGATAATGGGATTGTTCCCTTAGCTTTTCTGCTCTGGAAAGAATATTATCTGTTTTTAACAATATCTCTAAATTGGCTGACGATTGTCCCATAATCTTTTGAGTGAAAAAAAGCAGACCCCATAACAAGGATGTCTGCGCCTGCAGACACAATCTCCAGTGCGTTATCGAGTTTAACACCCCCATCAACTTCTATAAGGGTTTGAAGTCCTTTTTCACTGATGAGTCTTTTTAATGTTTTTATCTTGTCTATGGCTGTTTGAATAAATCCCTGTCCGCCAAAGCCTGGATTAACTGACATGATAAGGGCCATATCCATATCCGGCAGTATGTGATCGAGGGTCCATAACGGTGTTGCAGGGTTGAGGGAAACTCCTGCCTTAATGCCTCTTTCCTTTATATAGTCTACAGTCCTGTGCAGATGTACAGATGCCTCGTAATGAACTGTCAGGTAATCTGCTCCGGCTTTTATGAAATCCTCCAGATATTTATCAGGTTCCTCAATCATGAGATGGACGTCGAGCGGCAAAGAGGTTATGGTGTGAATGGCCTCAACAATAAAAGGGCCTATGGTTATATTCGGGACAAAATGACCGTCCATGATATCAATATGGAGTATATCGGCCCCTGCTTTCTCGGCTGCCTTTATCTCTTCACCCAGTTTTAGAAAATTCGCTGAAAGTATTGACGGCGCTATTTTAGCCATATGATTCGTTATTACCTCTAAAAAACAAGTTATATAATAAAAGGAAACTCAGGACAGCTTCAAGTAAATTGTGTCCCCTGTCTTTATCTGCTTGCCGGGCTCCGGCTTTTGTGATCCAATCATCTCTCCTGAACCTTCGGTCAAAAGCTTCAGGTTCAGTTTCTTGATGAGCATATTCGCCTGTTCCAGGGACATGCCCTTGAAATCAGGACAATTATAGATATATTCATAGGGGCCGAGACTGACAAGCACAGTGATCATATCCTTTACCTGCTCTTCAGGCCCCGGTCTCTGAGCTATGATTCTGTCCTTTTCAACAATATCAGAATGCACCATTATCAGTCTGGCAATTTTTAATCCTTTTTGCAGCAAAATGGATTCGGCATTTGTTATTGTCTCATTTTCGATCATGGGAACAGACTTCACCCTTGGCCCTTTGCTGATAACAACTTTTATGCCCCTTCTCTCTTTAACCTTTTTGCCTGCCGGCACATCCTGCCTGATGATATTGCCGGTAGCAACGGTAGAATCATAATCTTCACCTTCGATCTTGAGATAAAGACCCTTATCCGACAGCAGTTTGTTTGATTCCAGCGGGCTTTTTCCATACAGATCAGGCACATCAACTGTCCGGCTGAAGCTGAGAGCCTTGAAAGTAAGATATCCAAAGATTAACCCGAGCAGTATGAAAGCAAAAATATAAAGTGGGTACCTTATAAATTTATGCAAATCTTTATTCAATCCTTTGCTCCGAACCAAAGAACTCTATTGCTTCTCTGACCTCTTCCATATCAACGCTGGTATTAAGGCACGGCCCGAACGGTCTTTTATTTGTTATCCCCAATATCGGAAGGGGATAAGTGTCGGCTATTCCGCTGCTCAAATCGTTCTCGCATGCAACGGCAATAACTGCTTCCGGTTTTATCTCATTTATGACCCTCCTTGCAAGAGAACCACCGGTAGCAACAAAAAGAGTCAAATGATTTTCTTCCGAGATCTGAATCAGGTCTTTAATCGCACATTTACCGCATCCTTTGCAATTGTTGATATTATAAGTAAGCCTGACGTCGCATTCGTTTATCTGAAGACAGTGAGGCAAGAGGAGGAGTATTTTTTTGGGCCGGGGATTTTCTCCCTTTACAAGTTTATTATTTAAATTAATAATAAGCCTCTGATAGGTCTCTTTCTTGTTTTTTGTTAGAGATCCGGCAAACATAAGAAAAGGATACAGGATCTTAAGGGTAATCCCTCTAACCCACCTGTGATTCATTAAAAAACATACCTTCTTTTAATCTTCTTCCCTGCAGGAAGTCTTTAGCAGTCATAAGCCTTTTGCCTTCCGGCTGCAGTTCTATTATCGAGATTAACCCTTCTCCCGTACCAACAATAAGTTCTTCCCCTGCCTTTTCAATCCTGCCGGCTGCACCTGTGCCTTCAATAGTCTTTACTTTCGTAATTTTAATCCTTTCTTCGTTTAAATAACAATATGCACATGGCCATGGATACATTCCCCGGACAAAGTTAAAAATATCTCCGGCGGTTCTTTCCCAGTTCAACCTGCCATCTTCTTTTTTCAGCGGGGGCGCATAACTTGGATCCCCTTCCTGAAGAGAGGGTGTTAAAATTCCTTCCTTTATTTTTTTAATCGTTTCAATGAGTAGAGATGCTCCTGTATCAGCAAGTCTTCCGCCTAAGGTGCCTGCATTATCGTCATCATATATATCTGTCTCTTTCTGTAACAGTATGGCTCCTGTATCCATTCCTTCATCCATAAGCATAGTGGTCACCCCGGTCTTTTTTTCGCCATTTATTATTGCCCACTGTATGGGAGCGGCCCCCCTGTATTTTGGCAACAATGAGGCATGCACGTTTATACAACCATGCTCCGGGAGGCTGAGAATCTGCAAAGGCAATATTTTTCCATATGCAGCAACAATAATAATCTCCGGATTCATGTCTCTCAGCTCATCAAGAAATAAAGGATCTTTTATTTTTACTGGCTGTAAAACCTTAATCCCATTATCGAGGGCAAATTCTTTGACAGGGGAGGGTGAAGACATATGGTCTCTGCCTTTTCTTTTATCAGTCTGTGTTATAACCGCAATGACTTCTTCTGTATTAAGGAGAACCTTAAGTGTCGGAAGAGCAAAGAAAGGGGTACCAA
>VGWX01000070.1 GCA_016873615.1 Nitrospira sp.
TTCATATCCAATATTGGATCGAGTTTCATACGGTTCTTACCTATTAAAATAGACTTAAACGGGATGCAGTTTCATCCTCGCATCAACTGTGGACACAAAAACTTGATTAAAATATTATGTCTTTTCAATTGTTTTCGGAAATACCACCAATCTGTGTCAACAGCGTTGAGAATATTTGGTTTCCCTCTGCTGGCAACAGCTACTGCAACGAATTTTCTGTCATCCCTATGAAATCCCTGAAGTTCAGGATCGTCTGGAAATTCTTCGAAATTGTCTGGATCATTATCCGACGGCGTGATATTTACTCTTTCACAACGACGGTCATTTGCCTGATTGTCCCAAAGCCATTTCACAAAGAAATCTCCAAGTCGCGGCTGCCCTGAACGACTTGCATACCTGAAATACTCCTCGAAGAAAAGTGAACCGGAATCAATTACGATCTTTCTTTTCTGCCGCGCTATTTGTAAGGCATCTATGCAGGCAAGCATGCAATCCTGATCAATATGGTCTGCATGTTGATTCACTACTGCGATAACATTTGTCTCAATGACAACTGCCTTCATCAGGCGGTCTTTTTCATTCTTTCAGCCTTTGCCCTTGCCATCGCTGCTATTTCACCAAAATCATCACCAAAAAACCCCTCAGGCCAATTGGTTATTTCGCCCCACAAGTTCAGCGGAAGATGCTTAAGGCTGGAAGTCCCATCTCGCATTTCACAAAAGTAAAGAGCCGTTTGCTCGTTTGAAATATCCTCTTCAGCAATTCTTCTTTGCAGTCTTCGCAGCAAGTGTTCACTGTGACTTTCAAGTATTATCTGTACCTTCCGGTTCTTAATAGCATCAATGAAAACATCAGCAAGACCAGCCTGGACATTGGGGTGAAGGTGAATTTCAGGTTGTTCGAGCAGGATTGTTGACCCCTCAGGCACATAGTAGCAAATCGTTAGTACCGGAAGAATTTGTGAAACCCCGAATCCTACATCTGTAATAAGAACTTCCGCACTGTTTTTTGTTTTTTTGACTTTAACACGGTAAAGGTTGCTTTCCGGCGTAATAGCTTCAACCTTAAAACTATATATCAGATTGAGCCTTTGCAGCCAATCCGCAACATATTCCTCAAGAGTAAAAGCTTGGCGGCCCTTCCCTCGTGATATCTTTTCCTTTCGTTCCCGGGATGCTAAAATGGCATCGATGACTTTTTCTCCTGCACGGCCCATGTCTGCAGGTTGTGCTCCAGCCCAGGTGTATTGTCTTTTCGGATACTCTCGAAGGGGGCCGAGATAATAAACATGGGAGAATAATTCCTCAAAAGCGAGTTGGAAATCGGATAGGAACTCAGCGTTTTGATAATATGCTTTGACCTGATCAGGAAATCCATAGCATTTTACAGGCGCGGGCAAATCCCATACGCGACCAACCATGCGTTTGAATTGAAACCCAAGTGCTTCAGCTTCTGCAGATCTCTCAGTGAAAAGTTTATATTCATTCTTTGCTTTTGCCTTACGCTTCATTCTAAACTCATAGCCTGCAAACGTATATTTCAAATTATTAACCGACATACGGCCGGCTCCGTTTTCTTCTATTTCTGACTGAAATCCTAAAGAGGTATCTTCAAAAATATATTTCCCTTTGTGCTCAGGATCTGCAATTTTTAACTCCTTTTTCAATGCCCATTCTAACCCAAACTTAAGCGCGGACTCTCTCGTATGGTTATAAATAATATCTTTAAACGTACCCAATTCAACCAAGCTGCGATCATCTCCCAGATTTAACACTTGCGTCCTATCAGCAGACTCAGCAGTCTGTTTCAACATCAATAGCAATTGCAGAATGCTGGTTTTGCCTGAACTGTTGCTTCCAAATAAGCCGGTAATGTGAGCAAGCCTGATATAGTCTATTTGCTGCCAGGATTTGAAGTTATGAAGAAATATTTTTTTTAACATGTTAGTACCCTCGTTTTTCTGATATTATTGCACAACTATCATCAAAATTCATGTTTATCTTCTTCCCTTCCACAATCTCAATCTCCTCCGGCGTGAGGCCGTAGAGGTCATAGGCCAGCTTGTTGATTTCCTCTTCGATGCTGGACACTTCGGGACTGTTGGGATCGGCAAGAATTTTCTGGATGAATTTGATGATTGGGGCTTTTTGAGTATCAGAAGATGTGAAAACCGGAACAGTTCCTACATACATAGGTTTATATTCTAAAAATCCACCGGAACGAACAGCAGCCTGTAAACTTATCCACCATTTACAAATTGGGGAATTCAAAATAGCCAATAAATAGATATCATCGGTTGGAATAATATTCGCAGGCGCACTGACATAGCTTGATGTTAATTCAAATGCAAATTTAGGTTCAGTCGTGAGGTTGCCCCAAGTAATTTTAGGCCTTTCAAACTCTTCATAATAAGCAATGTTGTCCTGAATCTCATACCACCTGTAAGGTCCAGGTTTACGGCCTCGTTTATCTTTTTCAGATTTTTTTGGTTCCAAGTCCTCGCGAAACTGCTCCAGATATCGTTTAATAGCTGGATACTTCTTTATATCCACACCACGCCGCGTAAAAATCACATACAGTCCTGCCCATTCAGCCTTCCATTTCTTAATGTCTCTTCCACGTAGCCATGGTTTGATAAGCTCTTCGCTTTTGAGGTCCTCTGAGATAATTCTTTTCCTTGTAGCCTCATCGATTACAAAAGCCTCATTAAGACCTGTCAATATGCCCCTATAAAACCGTCCATGCACATATTCACCAAGCGGTGTTCCAGCTTTGCGCAGTTTTTCCATCAATGCTAAAACTTCGGGACATTCAAGATTCCAGCCTTCTTCCTTCAACGAAGATATTGGCATTGGGAATCCGATGTTTGACAGGGTTTCTTCCAGCCGTTCCAATTGGGCGGCATCGGTAAATGTTGCGGCAAGAAATTTGTTTTGTAGGGGCGAATAATTATTCGCCCCTACACCTGATGTTTTCTCAACCAATATAATCGACGGATACGTCGTTGCATCAAATATCGGTAGATCACAGAAATCAATGATTACCTTCGGTACCACCTGCGTCGCAAGCAATTTTCGGGTATTCTTTCCATAGCCAGCCCGCATAAATTTGTTCGGCGCTATAAAGCAGAGATGACCGCATGATTTCAGCAGATCGATTCCTTTCTTATAGAAATAGGTATATATGTCTGCCGTTCCGCAATAGAAATCACCGAATTCCTTCTTTAGCTCAGGTTTCAACTCCTTGATTGTCTCATGACGCACATATGGTGGGTTTGCAATGACGATGTCAAATCCCCCCTCCCCCCCTTTGCTAAAGTGGGGATTGTTTATAGGATTGAATACTTCGCTGAAATAAACCTTAAAGTCGAAATGTTTGTCATTATTCGTAATCTCGCTTATGAGATTGTCAACTTCTTCCTTTATATGTGTCTTTTCCCTAGGTCTGGTCTCCTCAAAGTATTTCGCTTTAAGCATTTCAAGTTTCTTGAGTTCGGTGTGGTGGAACAATGTATTTACACTCGAAAGAGAATCTCCGCAGACGATTTTATAATCAAGATTCGGTAAAGGCTTGATGGTCTTGAAGTCTTCTTCATCAACGACAAGGGAAAGCCAGAGACGGAGTTTTGCTATATCTACAGCACCGGGATCAATGTCGACGCCATAGATGGACTCCTGGATAGCATGGCGTTTGAAATTATAAGGGGTTCTGCTTCTGCCTTCTCCAATATAAGTTGTTAACGTTTCTCTTGCCCGAACAATCTCATGCATTATGCCGACGGGAAATGCCCCTGACCCGATGGCCGGGTCACATATTTTTATAGCTGCCAGTTTGTCATCAAAGAGTTCCGCGTTGTTTCGGATGCTCTCAGGCATTTTGTAGGCATATGATTTTGTTCCTTGCTCTTTCGCAAGATCGTTATTTATTGCAAAATCGCCTCTCTTGATAAATGCTTCAATGTCTTCACGAGGGATAACCACCTTATGTGCTTGAACGGTAAGTACTGCCTGTTCAGGCTTATCTTCACCTATGAGACTTTTTTGAACGGGCTTTTCAGGAATTACCGTCTCTTCCTGAGTATTGATAGTGGTGTCAAGATAATTTATGAGGCTTTCCTGACACATGTAATGCACGATCTCGCGGGGGGTATAATATGTTCCTTTTGATTTGCGGTCTTTGACCTCAAGCAGGTTCTCAAACACCTTCCCCAGCATTTCAGGGTCAACAGCTACTTCTCTTTCAAGCGGTTCGTCTTCCCGGACGGTAAAGTTGTAAAGGTCAAAGGTATCGAATATCTCTCTGAACGTATCGTTTTTCAGGAGAATATCGGTTTCCTCCCAGTTATAGCCATTAATCGGCTCAAACAGGCCGCCGTTCAGGAAAGGTATTTTGCAGTTGAAACGGCTGTAAAAAGAGACTTCCCCTCTGTCTATCGCAAGGGCCTTATAGAAGAGAGGTTCAAGGATATCGTTGAAGAGATTGTCATAGCTGACGATCTCTTTATCAAATAGCTTGCGCAAAAAGTTTCTTGGGCCGCGCCCCCACGTCTTGTCTCTCTCTACCCCGAGCCATCCCTTTTTCTGAATGAAATAAAGGAAAACAATCTGGCCGAGGAGCTTTTTTGCAAAGTTTACAGTGTCAATTTGCTTGCTCTCGAATTCTATCTTTATTTTTTGGTCAGCGGCAACAACATTATCTAACTCGTCTTTCACTTTAAGGAAAAGGTCTTTATACCTGTTAAAAAATTCTTTGGTTACAGATTCGATGTTAAAGGCATGCTCGATATCTGCAAGTGTTGGATTCTTCCTGTCATCTTCCAGAATAGGGACAAGTTGCTGCTGGGCGGTGTGGTTCGGCTCGTTCGTGCCTACCAGGAAAGAGTATCTTCTCGCAGGGGTTAAATCTTCCTTAACCTTGACCTTCCCGCTTTCCGTCTGTATTGTCCTGTAATCCATGCGGACGAATGAAAATCGCCAGTCTTCCAGACCATCAGTACAGAAAGCGACTATTGCTGCGTCCTTCTCCCCGCGATTCTTCAGATAGTGAGCCACAAAGTTTCTCTGCATTGTTCGGGCACGCTCAAGCGAGGTTTCTTTCTTTAAATAGACGACTAAGACGTCGAGTTCGGTCTGTCCGGGGTCAGTATATTTGCCGATTCTCTTATATTGTCTTATATGGTCTTTGAAAGAATCGGGGATATACTGTCCGTGATATGCGAAGGCTTTTGACTCATCTAACTCATTAAATAAGTTTTTTGAAAAGAGCCTGAACCTGTCCTCATCAAAAGGATTGTTGAATGTTTCCTTTATTAACGTGACGGCTTCTTGCTTGTTCATTTCATGACCCAGGAGAAATCAAATACTCGGACAATATCACTTCTCTTCTGTCATATCCGATTTTCTGTGTGGAAGGTGATACAGATAAAATGGTCGGGGAGATATTCTTTTTTAATATAGCAAGCACTTTGAGGGGGATGATTTCCTTTTCGAGCTCATTTTTGAGACGTTTGCTGGTATTTTTAGGGATTACTCCGTTTTCAAAGGCTTTCAAAACTGACCTCAGAAAATCTTCATCTTCTTCAGTAAAGCCCGAAAACTTCTGAAAATCTTTCGCCTTAAGTCGTTTTATGATATAACTTTCGTTTGAACTACTCGCCGGATGACCTTTTTCAGCAGTCTCATCTGATGTTGCCTGATCAAATGCAGCTTTGTTCAGATCAAGGAATGAATAAAATGTTTGGGGGATGGCGACTTTTGAAGTTTCCGTATCACATTTAAAAAGATCAACAGCCTCAAAAAAGATTATTTCGCGTGCAGCAGAAGAATCCGCAAGGAAAAATTTTTTCAACTTCCCCTTTCTGAAAAAAGTTATCAGATTATCTCCCTTGCTTTTTTCAAGCTCTCGGCATGTCCGGGCTTTCTTGGGAAGGCGTTTTATTTTTTCGAACAGGGAAGGGTGCTTATCACGAATATTACGAAGCAGCTGAAGATACTCAAGCTCAGAGCGCTCTTCCTCATCTTCCCCCTGAAATGTTTTCTTGTCACTCAACCGCCTGTAAATAAAATCGCCAAATAATTCATGGGTGGAGACTTCCTCCTCTTCGGTAAGATACTTTGAATCTTCCCCGAGAGTGTCGTGGAATGCCTGTATCTTGGCTTTTATGTTTGCTTCCAGCCCAAGATGCATGTCTGACTGGGCAGTCGGGAAGAAGTTGAAGATATTTATCACCTTGTGCTTAGTCCCGACACGGTTTACCCTGCCTACCCGCTGCAATACACGAGTGGGATTCCACGGGAGATCGTAGTTAATGACTGTATTTGAACGGTGCAGGTTAATTCCTTCAGCAAGGATATCTGTGGCAATCAGTATATTGATATCATCTTTTTGCGGTTTGTTCTTCGGGTCGAAGTTTTCCTTAATCAGATCACGGGCAATCGGTATGCTCTTCTCTTCATCTCCATAAAGCCCACCCACACTGGAGTAGAAAAGAACCTTTGAAGGCAAATGCGTATTCAATTTCTTAAAAAGATATTCACCGGTCTCTTTGGATTCTGTAAAGACGACAAGCTTGTTCTCTTTCAGAATGAGATTCTCTTTCAGCTCGTTGATGAATTGTTCGAGCTTCGGATCTGAGTCTATATCGCTCCATAATTTTTGAATGTTTTCAAGTAAAGCAAGGTCTTTTTGGAGATTGCGAAGGAATTCTGCGGTGAACTCCGGTGATTCGTATTTCTGCACCCTGTCCAGATCAACAAGCTTCAATAGTTCTTCCTCATTGTCCGCATCAAGGAAATCATAAACATTTACCTTCTTGCTGATGTAAACGGTTCCCTGCTGGTACATTTCGATAAATTTCCGGTAAGAATCGACAAAGCGTACCAATGTTTTCTTAAAGGCATGGAAACTACTCTCCAATCGTTTTACGAGGATGCCCTTCATGAATCCTCCGATATTCCGTTGAGATTGTAGTTCAAACTCGGAAACCGGCGTCTTCAAATAGAGCAAAGGGGTGTATCTGGAATAGGAGAAATCCTTCAAAAGGGTGATGGTTCTGTTGAAAACATTTCCGGTCTTCTCGTCAAAGGTATAGATAATGCGTTTTGGATCATCCAGCTCAGGGAAAGAGACATTCTGTTTTTCCATATCTTCACTGAAGTATTTCATAACCTCGGTGCGTGTCCTGCGGACCATAACGAATTTAAGGATTTTGTCTCTCACTTCCTTTGAGACAAGCTTTATTGTTTCGATATATTCGGGCTGATTTTTCTGGTATTTGTTTATTCTCTTCTTTAATGATCCAAAGAATTTCTCCAGATTCTGGACGCCGGGGATCGTGCTTTTCTTTGGTACCTGAAAGAGCTTCAATTGACTGTAAATATCGTCAATAGTGTTATTTAAGGGTGTTGCCGAAACAAGGATGACCTTCTTGCCAAAACAAACCTGATGGAGTTTCTCATATCCCAGGGTCACTTCATTTCTGAACCTATGAGCTTCATCGACAAATATATAATCAAATCGTTCCGCTCCGCTTTTTATGATATGGTCGAGCTTGCCCAGAGATTCAACCTTGTAGCCTCTTATCCCGAACTCAAAAAAAGTATCATGCCAGTAATCCTCCAGAACCGGAGGGCAGATGACAAGGATTTTTCCGGGAAGCTGTTGTGCGAGAAGCGCAGAAATATAGGTTTTGCCTAAGCCGACTACATCGGAGAGAAATACTCCGTTATAGGCGTCAAGTATCTTTTTTGCTGACACTACAGCCTGCTTCTGATATTTCATATTAAGAAAACCCTCAGGAAGATAGCTTTCAAAATCCTCATCGATATTGATGTCTTCCTTGAGATATTCATAAAGAAATTTCAGATAAAGCTCATAGGGGGTGATATAATCATTCAGCCAGGTTCTCGCATTTATCGTCTCGACATATTCCTTGGAGATATCAACAGCATCTTTCCATAAAGCTTCAAACTTGTCGAGGGCATACTTAACATCAACGCTATTTTTTAGCTCAACATTGAATTCAAGGTTCTCAACAAGACCGGATTCTGAAAAATTGCTGGAACCGGTAATCACTCTCCCGTAATCACGGTCTTCTTCAGAAAACCGGCTTATATAGACCTTTGCATGGATTTTTGAGCTTGGATAGGCTTTGATTTCGAGTTTTCCTGACTGTAAAAATTCAATGAACTTTTTTACCCCTATTTCAGTATCATAAGTGTCCTCAGAATGTTCCATTTCATAAGCAAGGTCGTCGGAGAATACTTCCTTTGTCCGTTTGTGAGATTCGAAATCAAGCTTTCCCCGTGATTTTGAGGACTCGATTATTGCAAATGCTGCCTTATCGATATTTATGCCTACAAGGACTCTGATCTTATCTATTGTTTCAAAGGATTTGTAGAGACGGAAAAAGCCGCTTGTTCGGAAATAGCCGACGAGTATATCAAAGAATTGGACATCTTTCAGGGTTTTCCTGAATCTGTCAAGGATGGTAGCGCCCGGTTCATTCGTGAAGAAGGTCAAATCATCATGCAAGATAACCTATCCTCCTTTATGAAGAACGAGAATGTTTCTGGCCAGCCATGCTCTATGGTGTATATTCGATACATGCAAGAATATCCTCCCGCTCAAGTGTTGGAATTCCTTTTCCTTCAATCTTCACTTTTCTGAAAATCTGAAAGGTTGTTATCTTACCTAATTCATTACCCAATTAAATAGATATTACCTATTTCCTTTTCTGCCACTCCGCGCTCTGTCCCCTTCCGAGACACTCGACCTTTCCCTCTTCACGCAGTTTTTTCAAGATCCGACGGATCAAGTCTATACTCACGCCGGGGCATTCTTTTTGAATATCAGCGATTCGAAACGGCCTAAGAGTCTTTTCTATTGCAGACCTGATGATCTCCGTCTTGGCTCCTTTTGGCGACCGCAACTGCCCGACCCGCTCTTCGAATTCCTTATAAGCAGTCTTGAGTGTATATAGAACGTAGTTTATATATGGCCATGGGTCATGTTTCCCCTCATGCCAGCCCTGTGAACTTTGTTCAAGAGTCTCATAATAACGATCCTTGCTTTGTTCAATGATCCGCTCAACGCTGATGTAACGGCCTGCATCATAACCAAGGTGATACCATTGAAGCAGCAGAAGCAGCCTTGAAACTCGACCATTTCCATCACGGAAGGGATGGACAGAGAGAAAATCGAGATTAAACGCTGCCATGGCAACTATCGGATGCACCCATCGCTCGCGAAGACATTGATTCCATAGGTCAATCAGCTCGGCCACAAATACCGGCGTCTTGGCCGGGGAAACCGTTCTGAATCGCACACGCGAAGTCCCGTCAGGGTATTTCTCAATGATGTCGCTTTCTTTCTCCTTGTATTTACCGGCATCCCAAATGTCACCTTTCGCCAGTCTGTGCAGCTTTAGGATCGTCTCCTCCGATACCGGCAGTTTTGCTGCCTGCTCGTGAATGAGCTTCAGCGCATTGCGATACCCTCGCACTTCTTCCTCATCGCGGTCGCGCAGATGCGACTTGCCGAACACGATAGTACGGATACGCGCATCAGCGACAGTCACACCTTCTATGCGGTTTGATGATACGGCACTTTCTATCAACGCATGTTCCCTAAGAACCTTTAGCTTCTGAGGAGATTGCTTTGTGAAAAGCTCTTGTCTCCCGCGAGCTTCGCCGAGGTCTGACAGATACCACGACGTTATGCTCGGTACGGTTTCAGGCTTGATCGAGAATTGTTTTAAAGTCATCATGATTGCTGCTCTCCATATGGCGCTTGATCCTGTTTCCCCACTATTATAAAACCCATCATCAAAATTTTACTTACCATCTGGTTTTTATCCTTTGTTCAAATACGGTCTGTGCTGCTTCCTCGCCTCTTCCTTTATAACTCTTCAGATCAAGATAAAGCTGGATGTCGGATACAACGTTAATGCCGTTAATATTCTGAAGACCGTAGAAGACGCCTTCATCATATGGCTGAAGAAGCGTCACATTTGCTCCGGTCTCTACTTTCTTCATTTGCAGGGCTTTTACAAAATTTTCAATATTACCATCGATATAGGAAAAGAACCGCATGAATCTTACAAACGGCGCTATTTTTCTTGCTCCGGAAAATAATGAGAGGCCATAACGATACTTCCTTTTTTCACACTCTTGCTTGATTGCCGTCTCAATCTGGTCTTCTGAAAGGCCTGAATAGAATGAAAAGCCTGAATTCTTTTCATAGGAATAATTATTGACCCACTGGTTAAGCACTTCTTCAGGTTTGACAAGATAGAAACTCTTATTTTCTTCCTTTATCCATTCCTCGGATAAAAGTGCCTGTTTCACCCTTGAGGTCAGCCCTATGCTGATATCCGCTTCTTTAGATAAGTCTTCGACATACCATTTTTTTGATGGGTCAGAGAGAAGCACCCTCAGTATCCTGCTTGATTTTGGTGAGAAGACAGATTTTGATAGCCGGGTAACGGCGAAAGGATTGGGCCTGCCACTCCTGTCTATAAACACATTCTTGAAGCATAGAAATGCGTTACCTGCCAGATCAACGCAGCCCATGCCGGCCTCTTTGCATATCTGCCTGCCGGCATCACTTAGATAGGGAGCGACAAGTATGCCATAGGAGTCTTTAAAGCCATTAAGGTATTCCTTAAGCTGAGCTATTGCCACTCTTACAAGACGAGGCTCACCTTGTGATTTAACTTCTATAATAAATTTTGCAGGTTTCCCGGAAATAAAAGTGCTTAATACAAGATCGACTTCTTTATTATTGATTCTGACATTGGTTTTAAAGTCCTTTAATTCAAGGAAGGTGACATCTAAAAGAACAGACGTTATACTGTTCCGTGCTCTCTTAAGCAGATCTTTCTTTGTAATCTGTTTCATTTTATAAGCTTGTTTCACCATATGGTGAAACTATATATTATAGTGAAACAAAAGTCAAGCTATGAGTCGAGGTGCTATGGCATGAAGCATTCAAAAGTTTTATAATCATACAATGAAAATAATCTTCGTCACAGACTTGCATGGTTCCGAGTGGAAATATAACCGGTTGTTTGATGTCGCAGCAGACTCAAAGGCATATATCGTTATCAATGGCGGCGATATGCTGCCCAAGAACGAAGGGCTGTCACGGCAAAAGGATTTTATTGCATCATTTCTGGATGGGCACTTCAAAAAGTTTAACGATGCAGGAATCTACTATCTCTGCTATCCGGGAAATGACGATCTTATGATTTACGATCAGCTATTCGAGGAGGTCTGTGGCAAATACAACTTTGTCGTGCCTTTGGCTCAGCGAAAATATGACATCAATGGTTATGAGTTTATCGGTTTGAACTGGGTTGTCGACTATCCTTTTCGTCTCAAAGATAGATGCCGGATGGATACGAACGACTATGTATTCGAGAGGCAACTCGGTACGGGACTATTGTCAACTCAACAGGGATTTAAAGAGCTAAAGGACTGGCCTGCCTATGCCAGATCACTTCCTACTCTCAAAGATGAGTTGACCCGGCTCGTTCCCCCTGGAAATATGAGAAAGGCTATATATGTAATTCATATGCCTCCTGTCAGACTGGGACTGGATAAATGTTATAACGGCATGGAAGTAGGCTCGAATGCGGTCTACGACTTCATCAAAAAAAATCAGCCACTTTTAGCTCTTCATGGGCATATACATGAATGCCCTCAAATGACGGGGAAGTGGACCGCGAAACTTGGCAAGACAACCTGCATACAGCCCGGGCAGCTTGATGACTTTACATACGTGAAGATTGATCTTGATAGCATGCACTTCGAAAGATATAATGAACGATACCGATAAGGAAAAACATTTTCATAAGACCGGAAACAGACGTGTGGAGTGAATAAATTTTTTCGATATTCATTTCCATCTCAATATCTTAGGCTCGTCCCATTCTATATGTCTCAAAAGTTTTCGATCCTCATAGGAATAGAAAATATAGTGCTCGTCATGGGCATTGACGGTAAAATAACTTTCTCCAGACAAATAATCGAGAACACCTTCGAGTTCATGGGCAAATTCTGTTCGAGCTGCGAGAAGGTGTATTTGGGTTCAAAATTATACACCTCTTTTATCTCTTCGACCTTTATCATCGATTGGACCGATTATATATTAATCATAAAATGGTTAAAATATGTGCACAAGAAGGGACATATTTGCGAACTTGCCTGATTTGCACTGTAGAGGACCCTAAAGTAATTTATTTTTTGCCAGCCTCGTCAAACCCTTTCCTCAGTTTCTCAACCTGAAGCAATACTTCTTCAAAATGACGATCGAATGTGAGAGAGCCTCTGATCATATCAGTGACTAATCTGTATTGAGACTGTTCCTCTGTTTCACTCTTTAAAATGGTCTTGACGATGTTCAGTGTTTCTGGATCGGCGATCTTTGCCATATCCCGGCCAAGCAGCCTGATACCGGCGTGCCTCGTATCAAAATTCTCTTCCTGTAGCAGATCCTGCTCTTTATCGTAAAGCCTGTCAAAGTTACCGGCTTCTTCATATTTCTGCATAATGAGCAACAGATCCTCAGCATCTTTCTTTCGTTCAGGATATTTCTCTTTCCAGGAAATGATTTTCATGAGCGCCAGACCTGGCAAGGTAGGCAACTTGATGTCGAGTTCAGGATCAGAGCTTAGCCTGACTGTAATTGAGTATTCATATGCCTCCTTGAATCCAACCATACTCATAAATATCTCATGCTCTGGCGGCCAACTGATCTGCCTA
>VGWX01000071.1 GCA_016873615.1 Nitrospira sp.
TGGAGAAGAAGACTGGGCTGAGGAAATCAGGCATTATACCATTTCAGGAGATATCGGTTATCCTCTCGGAAGGAGGGGAGTTGCCACTGTCAGGGCAGGTTATACTACCGGAACCACCAACTCAGAGCCTGTAGAGAAATATTATTATGAAGGCCGCCTCAACTACCGTCTCCTCAGAAACCTGAATCTTTTAGCCTGGTGGAGAGAGGAATTTCGAAACAAGGGATGGTGGGCCGGAAGTTCTATTGTCGAAAGCAGAAAAAGAGAATTTGGATGGAAAACCAGGGAATATCAGATGGAGCTCTACTATACAATATACAGGACGACGATTTCCCTGGAGTATAATGCTTACCGGTCGGAGCAGGGGCCTTTAATTTCAGAATATAAACGGCTTTATGTAAAGATGAGCAGGCCATTTTAACCATTGAAATATAAAATGTTACACGCTATACGCTATACATTTTTATTCATTATTCTCATTGCAATTGCTGGTTGTGCTACTTATGAATTGGAAACACAGAACATGGAACCTGTCATGCACGAAGCAGGACCTGTCTGGCCTCCACCGCCCCAGACGCCGAGGATTCAGTATATAAGAAGCATTTACGGTCCGTCTGATATCGGGATGAAAAAATCATGGTTCAGGAAAACTATGGATTCTATATTCGGAAAAGATGAAGCAGAAGAAATGCTGCTCAGGCCATACGGCATCTTCGCTGGTTCTGAAAGGATTTATGTAACAGACCCCGGCAATCGTATTTTGCACGTCTTTGATATGGGAGAAAGAAAATATCATGAAATTAAGAAGACTGATAAAGAAGGCTTTAAATCTCCCATCGGCGTGGCATCTGATAAAAACGGGGAAATATTTCTTTCCGATTCTTTAATGAAGAGGGTATTTGTCTTTGATAAAGAAGGGAAATATCTGAGGGAAATAGGATCGGATAATTTATTTATCAGACCTGCAGGGATTGCAATCGATGAAGAAAGACTTTATGTGGTTGATACACACGGGAATAGGATTTTAGTGTTTTCAAAAAAAGACGGTTCTTTCCTCTTCAGCTTCGGAAAAAATGGCAGAGGAAAAGGAGAATTTAATTATCCAACGAATATCTTTGCAGGGAAAGATAAATTTCTTTATATAACAGATTCGATGAACTTCAGGATTCAAATATTTGATACGAATGGGAATTTTATCTCAACTTTTGGGAAACATGGCGATGGTTCGGGAGATTTTTCAAAACCTAAAGGCATAGCTGTTGATTCAGAAGGATATATTTATGTGGCTGATGCACAATTCGACACTGTCCAGATATTTGATAAAGATGGACGGCTTTTTCTCGCTTTTGGGAAAACAGGCCGTGGAAAAGGACAAATGATCCTTCCTGCAGGCTTATTCATTGATGAAAAGGATAGAATTTATGTAGCAGATTCGTATAATAAAAGAATACAGATATTTCAGTATTTGGGAAATAAACAATGAACGTTCAACGGACATTAAAATTTTGCATTTTGCATTGTGTATTTTACATTTTAGTTTTCATTCCCATTTTAGCATCGGCAGGGATAAGAGACACAAAACACAATTTGTCTGTTTCGGGCCCGGGAGATGTCAGGGCGGTTAGTGAGACACAAATTTGCATATTCTGCCATACCCCTCATAATTCGTCTCCTGCCAAACCTTTGTGGAATCATGAGATAACCGCTGTTGTAACCTATATAAACTACTGGAGTGATACTTTACAGTCTTATGCCTCTGAGGCAGAAGCTCCGCCTATCGATGGGTTCTCAAGACTCTGCCTGAGCTGCCATGATGGAACTGTAGCAATCGGTTCTGTAATAAGCAGATGGGAAGAAATTTTGATGGTAACCGTTCCCGGTGTTATTGATACCTCAGGGAAGCTTGTTGGAGGACCGGGATACCTCGGAACAGACCTTTCCGGAGGACACCCCATATCTATTCCTTTTGATGAAACACTTGCAAATAAAAGGAATACCGCAGACCCTCCTCTTACCCGTCTTAACTGGCCTATAACAGACCCTGATATAAAACGTCAACTGACAAAGAGTGGATACAGAGTGCAGTGCACATCATGTCACAACCCGCATACGAATAAAGCAGCAGGCGGTTGGCCCCCTTTCTGGCACAAATCAACGCATGACGAGGTCTGCATGGTCTGTCACGAAGCAATACCGCCGGGAGATATCGAATGGTAAATAAAAATAATATTCAGGGTTTCGGTTTATTCGTATCATTTATTTTACTTATCCTTTTTCTTACTCCCAACCCGCTTTATTCAGACTCCGGCAAGGGGCGTTCTCATGGCGACAGGAGTAAGCTTCTTAAGGGTTGTGCAAGCTGTCATAAAGGTCATGGCGTATTTAACACTCCCATGCTTTCGGAAAGGAAAGAGTTTGTATGCTTCAGATGTCACGGACACAGTATTTATGCAGAAAATGCAAAAAGGGCCGGAGATATTGCAAAGGATGTGAGGACAACTAATATTCAAAGGGAATTCGAGAAGCCATATCGTCATCCTGTTGAAAAAATCGGAATTCACAGGTACGGAGAAGTACTGCCTGAGACAGATCCATCCATGCCAAGGCATTCAGCCTGCGGAGATTGCCACCATCATCACTATGTTAGAGAAAATAATAAAATGTCAGGCGTAAGGGGTACAAGCAAAGACGGATTAACGGCAAGAATAACTTATGAATATGAACTCTGCTTCAACTGTCACTCGTACAGCGCCAATCTGCCTGCATATCAAACTAATAAAGCGGAAATTTTCAACAGCTCAAACCCGTCTTTTCATCCGGTAATCACTCCCGGGAAAAATACCGATGTCCCGAGCCTGATTCCTCCATTAACAACGTCGAGCCTTATTGAATGTACAGACTGTCATAATAATGACGACCCTTCAGGTCCAAAAGGTCCCCATGGCTCCAACTACAGATATTTATTATCCAGAAACTATACAACAACTGACGGTTCAGAGGGACCGTTTCAGTATGAACTCTGTTACAACTGTCACAGAAGGAGCAGCATTCTCAGCAATGAAAGCTTCCCTTTACATGAGTTACATATAGCAATGGTGGGCGCTTCCTGCAGAACATGCCATAACCCTCATGGCAGCAGTCAATATGCTCATTTAATAGATTTCAACAGGGCGTCTGTTACATCATCAAACAGCGGGCAGCTTTTGTACATGGATTTTGGAAGCAGGGCCGGGCAATGTGCTCTTAACTGTCATGGGAAGGATCATGATCCTGCGGTATATCCGGGAGCATCCCAAACACCCTCAAAATCACGTTATCCCTCCCGTTTTGTTCCTCGTTCTCCTTTTAGCAGGTAAGACACAGTGTGACCCCAAATTGTGTCAACTCCTTCAAGCCTCTTTCCCTATTATAATATCATCAGCCCAGCTCAAAGCAGCAGATACCGTTGGGAATCCTATAATGCTGGTAAGCAGTATTATCGTATGGTATATTTCCTCAGTCGTTGCTCCTGCTTCTAATGCCCTCCTTGTATGCGAATGCACCGAACCCTCAGACTTGATTGAAGCAGCAGCGGATAGCTGTATTAAATGAGAAGTTTTTTTATCAATCGGGCCTGCATTCCGTGTCGCGGTCCCGAGATTATTTACAGCAGTAAGAAATTTCTTGAACCGTTTTTTAATGCTTACATGTTGTTTTGGAAGCTTTGACATCACTACCTCCTTATTTTGTTTTTACTATTTTAAAGTGGGAGGATAATGTCTGTCAATGATGATGTAATTTGAGTTTCCTGAGTTTTTACCCGAACTCAAAGCATAGCTGAAAATCATCGATAGCGTTTGATTTTATACCCTGCAACGCAGTCTTGTCAGGAAAAAGCAGATTATAGATACCGTCTGCAATAGCGTAGTTAAAGAAACTTGGCACGCCAAGGAACCTCCTTTGAAGATTCTCCGATGACCGCTTCTTAATCATCAGTTATGGGGACTTTTGCAGAATTCAAACGGCAGTTGATTCGAGAGAGAACCTGTAAAATAAAGCAATGAGATAAGATTTTGTTATAATAACATGTACCGATGGTTAATAATGAAAACATTACAACTTTTGTCCAGCGTATTCTCGGATGCGGTTGTCCCGAGGAAGTATTTCGTTATATAGAGTGTCAGAGCGATATAAAGATAAATGACCTTGCAGTAAAAAACAGGATAAATATCGGCAACAGACTCCTGATTTATGTGGCAGAAGTAAATGAATCAGCCCCGGTCAGTCGGATTCTACCGCTTCTTTGTGATGCCGGGAAAAAGGACAGAGATAGTTCAGGGTTCAACAGATTCCGTCTTGTGTTAGCCGCTGATATCTTGGATGATATAAAGCAGGATGCAGAGGATATATTCAAGGCAATAAATGAAGATGAAAAAATGCATCTGCATGTAATTCTGAAAAATAGCATACCGGCCTTTGCCAATTGAGCAGCGATATATAGATTATATAGTTAAAGGAGAGATTTATGGCGGATGAACATTCTTTTGATATTGTTAGCCAAACAGATATGCAGGAAGTCTTAAATGCGGTCCAGCAGGCTATGAAAGAGATAGGCCAGAGGTTTGATTTTAAGGGTAGCAAGAGTAATATTGAGCTCGATAAAAACAGGTCTGAGATAACACTCACCTCTGATAACGATTTCAAGCTCCAGAGCATTACGGAGATCCTTAAAAATAAATTTGTAAAACGGAATGTTTCTCTGAAGTCCCTGAATTTTGGAAAGATCGAGAAAGCTGCAGGAGAGACAGTGCGGCAGGTTGTCAACCTCCAGCAGGGCATATCTGCTGAGAGGGCAAAGGATTTAGTTAAGCTCATTAAAGATATGAAGCTAAAGGTGCAGGCCGAGATACAGAAAGACCAGGTGCGGGTTAGGGCAAAAAAGATTGATGACCTTCAGTCAGTCATAACAATGCTGAAGGGGAAGGAGTTTGATTACCATATCGCATTCGTGAACTACAGATAGAGAGAAGGCAGCGAACATTTAACTTACAAACGTACATAAAACAAAATATTATACATGCAAGACAAATATAAGAAAAAGGATCAGCTTATCAGGGAATTGGTTGAATTGCGCCGGCAGTTTGCAGATCTGGAATCAGCGGAACTGCAGCGCAAAAAATTAGAAGCTGATCAAAACCCATTATGCCGGATGAATTTTTAACAAAGGTCAGAAGAATATTGGATACATAATATGTATAAAGAACACTTTGGTTTGAAAGAATTGCCATTTTCCATCTCACCCGACCCGCGGTATCTTTACCTGAGCCACCAGCACCGGGAGGCGTTGGCTCACTTAATGTACGGATTGCAAAGTGAAGGTTGCTTTGTTATGCTCACCGGAGAGGTTGGCACAGGGAAAACTACTATAAGCCGTTGCGTTCTGGAACAGATTCCAAAAAATGCAGACATAGCGTTCATACTGAATCCCAAAGTAACAGCTGAAGAACTCCTCGCGACAGTCTGCGACGAATTGGGCATCCGGTATCCTGCAGACAACAGGAGCATAAAAGTTTTTGTTGATCTTATAAATCAGCATCTCCTCGACGCTTATGCCGGAGGCCGCAGAACTGTGATCATAATAGAAGAGGCCCAGAATCTTATGCCTGATGTTCTGGAGCAGGTCCGTTTGCTCACTAATCTCGAAACAAATCAGCACAAGCTGCTTCAGATAATTATCATAGGTCAGCCTGAGCTCAGGGATATGCTCTCCCGACCCGATATGGAGCAGCTGTCTCAGAGGATCACGGCCCGGTATCATCTTGGTTCACTATCAAAGGAAGAGGTGCGGGCATATGTAGATCACCGCCTGAAAATAGCCGGAGGCAGCGGACGGATATTCCCTGATGCTGCCATCGCCAGACTGCATCATCTTAGCCGCGGAATACCAAGGCTGATCAATGTAATCTGTGACAGGACAATGCTTGGCGCCTATGCTCAGGGAAAAGACAAAGTCGATATCATAACGTTGCTGCAGGCAGCGCATGAGGTTTTTGGAAAGAAAAGAAGAAGGAGACAACCAAGTCAGATTTTCAGATGGGCGCTGGCCGGTTTATTAATTATTGGTCTCGGAGCAACGATTGCTGCTACCTATTACAATAATATAGTTCAGCTGCCACCGGTAAAAATCACGGATATTTCAGGCAAGAAAGAGCAGACTCCGGAAGTCAAAACATTGGACACATTGGAATGGCCCTCCGGCCAGCCTGTTGAACAAAGCAGGGATACAGCCTTCCAGTCGTTGTTTAAACAGTGGAATATTACTTACGACAGCAAAGTGGAGATCGATGCATGCAAACAGGCGCTCGTTCATGGCTTACGGTGTATGGATAAGCCGGTTATCTTCAATGATCTGATTAATTTGAACAGACCTGCAGTGCTCAGAATGCTTGATGATAAAGGTCAGGAGTTTTATGCAACATTAACGGCATTAGAGGGCCAGACTGTAACATGTGTTGTTAATAATGAAACGAGGACAATAGATATTAAAGAACTTGAAAGAAAATGGACAGGAGAACATATACTTTTGTATAAGACACCGGAAAATTATAAAGGCACAATGTATCCCGGTCATAAAGGATCAGCGGTTGACTGGCTGGACAAGCAACTGTCAGTTGTTCAGGGAAGGAAACATCAGACAAGAAAAAACCCTGTATATGATGAGAAACTTGTCAAACAGGTGAAGGAGTATCAGCTCTCGGAAGGACTTGAACCTGACGGAGTCATAGGTTCTCAAACTATAGTGCATTTACATAATGCAGTTGGAACTGATGAGCCTGTATTGGGGAAGAGACAGGGGGAACGCAAATAAAATGTCTTATATACTTGACGCCCTGAAAAAGTCAGAGAAAGAGAGAGGCCTGAGCAAGGTGCCGGATATAATGACAGTTCATGACATGCAGGCTTCAAGTACAAAAAAGCGTCCTTTATGGGTTCTGCTGGTTTTAGTGATCCTTCTGCTGAATGCCGCAGTTTTATTCTGGTTATCTCCATGGAAATCAAAAAAGCCGCAGCCGGCAGCTGATTCAGCTGCTGAAAAGCAGATTATCGCAAGGTCACAAAATACTTCTTCTAAGAAGACTGACCTTCAGCAATCTAAAAAGGTCACCGACGCGAAGGATGTGAGAAAAAACATAAAAGAAAAGCCTAAGGCAATGCCTGAAACAAGGATAACACGTGAAGCGCCTTCGATAATTCCCCTGAAAAAGGAAGAAGCAAGCAATATGACTTCTGAAGCAAAACCGGATGATGACCATCTGCCTTCTCCGTTACCGAACAAAATATATCATATGAGCGAACTGCCTCAATCCTTACAGCAGAAACTGCCGGCTTTTGCCATTTCGACATTTTTGTATTCTCAAGACCCAGGTTCCCGTTCGGTGAGAATCAATGGTCAGATGATGAGAGAAGGTCAATATCTGTCTGCCGGCCTGAAACTCGAAGAGATAATGCAGAACGGGATGATTTTCAGCTACCAAAACTACCGTTTTCAGGTCGGACTCAAGTAAATAAAAAAGGGGAAGGACTATAAAAGAATCCTTCCCCATGAAATACAGCACTGTTTTAAGGTATCAGTCTAACCGCTCTGTTATTGACTTCGTTTGATTCAGCTGCCTGGTTGCCTGAATCAATCACAGCAATGAGGTGCTTGCCTGAAAGGGAGGTACGGGAAACCTGTGCCAGGCTCAGATCCTTTGATCTTCCCGCTGCCAGTCCATATACAGGTATCTTCTTGAGAAAAGTGTCAAGGCTCAGGCCGTTGTTAGAGATGTAACATGAGACGTAGAAGTTGGATGCATTCCTGTTGCCTGTATTGCTGTTTGCGAGAGGGCGCGGCTGAAAATTTCGAAATGTATCCTGCCCTCTGCCCTTTCCGGACCGGATGGCCTCCATAATCCCATATGGGCCTGGGTTATCAATGGCCAAGAGCATCCGCCTGCCACGAGCTGATCAATATAGACATTTGTCTCAAATCTAACCTTTGAAGGCAGAGTAAGAGGTTGATAGATAGCTGCTGCATAGCAACTTCCCCCCTTTGATCGAAAGGATTGCGAACCGGAAACAGCATAAGTATTGTCAACATACTGCTCAACATTTCCAGCTCCACCATAATAAATCTGCCATCCACCCAAAGGTGGGGTGGAGCCCAATAAGTAACTGTCGAAATTATCAAATAAGAGATCGGCGCCGAAGACAAAAACAGGAGAACTGAGCAATAAAAAAAACAGCATTGGAAAAAAAACAGCGGAATACTTTAGATCGTGTAACCAAAACATCTCTCTTGGCATTCATCATATCTGCCCCTCCTCGAAAAATATGCAAATATAACACTTGAAAATACAGGAAAATTGAATAGAAAAATGCGGAAAAATGGTACAGAACATTAAAACTATTGGGTTGCTATTTTGGCAATTGGCAATTTATAATGGCAAAGAGGAGGTTTTTAAATGAAAACAACACTGGATAAATTTGGCAGGGTAGTAATCCCCAAAGAAATTCGTGATAATCTGGGTCTGAAACCGGGTGCGGCATTGGGAATCGAGACAGGAGACAGAGGTGTTATATTAAAACCCTCAAGGGAAAAATCTCCTGTTCAGCTCAAAGAGGGTCTGCTTATATTTACAGGTAAAGCTGAAGGCAGCATAATCGACGCTGTACGGATTCACAGAGAAGATCGCATAAAGAAAAGTGCGGTCAGGAGAAAATGAAGATACTCTTTGACACCTCTGTGCTTGTTGCTGCAATTGTCGGACCACACCCGTTGCATCCTTCAGCGTTTACCTGGTTAAAGCGTGCAAAATCTAAAGAGTTCGAGACGATTGTGGCAGGTCATACATTGACTGAACTCTATGCTGTTTTGACAACGTTGCCGGTAAGTCCGAGAATATCACCTGCAATGGCCCGGAATCTAATCAGTAATGATGTTGAAGCCTTGGCGAAAATCGTATCTCTTCAGCCAAGGGAATACAGCCTTGTCATAAAACATATGGCTGAACTTGGATTGTCAGGAGGATGTGTTTATGACGCTGTTATTGCAGCATCTGCAAGAAAATATGGTGCGGACAGGCTTTTGACTTTCAATACGGATGACTTCATGCGTGTATGGCCGGAAGGGGCCGGCCTCATTACTACGCCATAACGATTCTTTACATCCTAAAAATCGTCATCGTATAATAAAAGTTCTTTAAAAAGATATTTCAAACTCTGCTGAGGGGTGTCCCTATACTTCCCTCCCCCTTGAGGGGGGAGGGTTAGGGTGGGGGTGAAAAAGATGCTGTTGTTCACCCTCCCCTTAATCCCCTCCTTTACGAGTCGTAGACCCTCAAGGGAGGGGAAACTTTATGATACCCCGCTTTCTCTGCGGCAGGGAGGTTCATTGTCATTCCAGCTTATCCGTAATGACATGCATATAATTTATACATTATGTTAAACATAATGAAAAGGTCTATAAGTGGAAAGGAAGATATCACATGAATATTGTTGTATGCATAAAGCAGGTGCCTGATACAGCTGAAGTCAGGATTAATCCGGAAACAGGAACACTTATAAGAGAAGGGGTTCCGAGCATAATCAATCCTTTTGACATGCATGCCATTGAGGCAGGGATACAGATAAAAGAAAGAGTAGGGGGAAAAGTGACTGTCATAACTATGGGGCCTCCCCAGGCAGAGTCTGCCCTTCGGGATGCCATATCAATGGGCGCTGATGACGGTATCCTCCTCTCTGACAGGGCGTTTGCCGGTTCTGACACCTGGGCAACCTCATTCACCCTGTCAAAGGCAATAGCAAAGCTTGGCGCTGATATTATAATCTGCGGAAAACAGGCGATAGACGGTGATACAGCACAGGTTGGTCCGGAGACAGCAGAATTCCTGAACATACCGCATATCTCATATGTGAGAAAGATAGAAGAGGTTGCTCAGAACTCTATAAAAGTTCAAAGGTTAATGGATGAAGGTTACGACATTGTTGAATCTTCATTCCCTGTGCTACTGACTGCTGTAAAAGAGTTGAATGAACCGAGGCTGCCGTCATTGAAGGGCAAGATGGCTGCGAAAAAGGCACTGATACAGAAATGGGGCGCAACAGATATAATGGCAGATCAGAATGATCTTGGACTTAAGGGTTCGCCGACCCAGGTCAAAAACATCTTTACCCCTGAGGCAAGGTCTGGCAGAAAGATTCTTGAAGGCGACACGGAAGAGCAGGTCGATGCTTTAATCCAGGAACTGAGGGGGATTAAATGCCTGTAATAATAAATAGAGACAAATGTAACGGATGTGAAGAATGCCTTGCATCATGCCCTGTTTCAGCAATTGAGATGAAAGACGGTAAGGCTTCTATCAATGAATACTGCGAGGCATGCATGACCTGCATCAACATCTGCCCTGAGGGTGCAATCATAGAAGTTGATAAAGAGGTCACTCAGGAAACAGACCTGAAATCATATAAAGGTGTATGGATATTTGCTGAACAGAGGAGCGGCAAGGTTTCGTCTGTTGCTTTTGAGCTTTTAGGCATAGGAAGGAAGCTTGCGGATGATCTCGGCACAGAACTGTCAGCTTTAATCTTCGGCGCATCCGAATCAGAAGCGCAGGAACTGATTAAGTGGGGTGCGGATAAGGTCTTCAGATCAGGCGACCCTATTTTTGAGAAATTTAACGATGAACCTTATGCCCGGCTTATGACATCACTTATCAGACAGCACAAACCGGCTGTAGTTCTAGCAGGAGCAACACCCATAGGACGTTCTTTTTTCCCGAGGGTAGCTGCACGGGTACGGACAGGGTTAACAGCAGACTGTACATCACTCCAGGTCGATAAGGAAACAGGAAATCTCCTTCAGATCAGGCCGGCATTCGGCGGGAATATTATGGCAACAATCCTTTGCCCCCACAACAGACCGCAGATGGCTACGGTAAGGCCCAGAGTAATGAAGCGCGGACAATATGATGAAAGCAGAAATGGAGAGATTGTTGAGATCAAAACAGACGGGTTGACTTCCCGCACGAGGGTAGTCGAGTCAGTCAAGGAAGTATCTGATATCGCCATCAATCTCCAGGAGGCTGATATTATCGTATCCGGCGGAAGGGGGCTGGGTGATCCTAAGGGTTTTAAATTAATTGAGGAACTTGCAGAAGTTCTTGGAGCTGCTGTAGGCTCTTCGCGTGCCTGTGTCGATGCAGGCTGGATTCCTTACAGGCATCAGGTTGGCCAGACAGGCAAGACTGTTTGCCCGAAAATCTACATCGCCTGTGGAATATCAGGGGCAGTCCAGCATCTTGTCGGCATGCAGTCATCCGACATAATCATAGCTATAAACAAAAACCCTGAAGCCCCTATATTCAATGTTGCAACCTATGGAATCATCGGCGATCTGTATGAGATTATCCCATTGCTCATTAAAAAGATAAAAGAATCAAAAGGTATTTCTTAATGAAAATTGCATTCGTATTCCCCGGTCAGGGTTCACAGTATGTGGGAATGGGCAGGGAAATCTATGAGAACTATGATGTTGCAAGGGAGGTTTTTCAGGAGGCTTCCCGCGCATTGGGTTATGATCTTGCAGGCCTGTGTTTCAACGGTCCAAAGGATGAATTAAACAAGACATTCAGGACTCAGCCATGTATTCTTACTGTAAGCATTGCCATATGCAGGGTATTATTATCAAGGGGCATAAGACCATCTGTTGTTGCAGGACACAGCCTGGGAGAGTATTCGGCAATAGTTGCCGCTGAAAGCCTGTCGCTGTCTGATGCGGTGATACTGACTGAAAAAAGGGGACTGTTCATGCAGGAGGCTGTCCCTGAGGGAAAAGGACTCATGGCAGCAGTCCTTGGCTTAGATAGAGAGCAAGTTGATAGGATATGCAAATCTCTGCAATCAGGGTATGCTTCTCCCGCCAATTACAACTGCCCCGGTCAGATAGTTATCGCCGGCGAGAAAGACGCGGTTCAGGAAGCGATAAAGCTCTGTGACGATGCCGGAGCAAAGAAAACAATCGCACTTGCAGTGAGTGTCCCGTCACATTGCAAATTAATGGAGACTGCATCTGAAAAACTCACAGAATTGCTTGATATTACACTATTGAAAAATCCTGTAATCCCAATAGTGAATAATGCTGATGCTGCATTCCTGCATGATAGTGATAGCATTAAAGCTTCGCTCATCAGGCAACTCAGCTACCCGCTTCTGTGGGAAGATTCCATAAAGACCATTGCAGATTCCGGTGTAACGATATATGTGGAAGTCGGTCCTGGAAAGGTTCTGTCGGGTTTGATAAAAAGAATAGTCTCTGATGTTAAGATAAGGAATGCCGAAGACATGAAAAGCTTAGAGAGTGCAGTCTCTTTGCTCAGCAATTAAAATCCTGTTGTTTCTGTTTTGATAATGAAAAAACATATTGATAATTTTCTCAGGCACCTCGAAGTTGAGAAGGCTGTTTCAACCCATACGTTGCGGGCGTACAGAAAAGACCTCGAAGAGTTTTCAGAGTATTCAAAAGCTGAGCCTCATGAAATAGATTTGCTGGATATGCGCGGTTTTGTTGCCGGGCAGATAAAAAATGGACTTAGTAAGACAACAGTAAGCAGGCGGTTGTCC
>VGWX01000072.1 GCA_016873615.1 Nitrospira sp.
TCTATTAATTTATCCATTTATTTTATGCACAACGCAGTGCATCAGCCGCCGCCACGACCGCCCTGAATGAAATCAAAACCCGGTTATTGGCGGTCGGCTGGATGCCTTTGTTCTGCGGACTGTTTTATTAATCTTTAAATTTGTCTGGAGGTTCAAATGGAAGTAATTATGCATAAACATCATGAGTACCTTTCCCTTAGTCCACTCTCACAGGGATGCGGGAAGCCTGCTTTTTATTCTTTAAGAATTTTAGACAACGGTCGCCCGAGTGCCCATGTGGATGATATTTTAACGCTCGATATGAAGCATCCTGAAATCGGGAAACCAATGGTTTGCGGGTCATGTGGTCAGCCGTGGTCTATGATTAGGGCGTATAGTATTAAGGTTTATAGGTAAGTAACGGTTGACAGGCTGATGGTGATAAATCAAAAAACCAGTAAAAACCAGCATATGGGAATTTGCCTCCAATTTCATTCCTGTTGATGCCGATAATAACTATGTTGAATTCATCAGGCGACGATGGAGTAGGCACAGAATCGATAATTAATGGTGTCTCGAAATATTGATAGTCATAAGGTGAAAAAAATTGTGAAACATCTGAAATTGATAAGGTTTGTATTTCCTTTAATTTCGTTGAGTCTTTACCTGAACACGAGAAAAATAGAGTTGCCATTTAATGTCTCCTTTTCTTTTATATATTCGCAGAACAATTATTATGCCAAATCGGTTTTATTTGCCACATTATATCACAAGAAATTACACAATAAAATCAAAAGTGATTGAAAACAACAATTTAGCATTTGCATAATTCGGTAATATATGGATAATAACATGATATTAGTGAATCGGTATAGTAAGGGGTTTATGGCAAAAGATATCATATTGCCCGAATTTCAGGCGTTCCTGCGCTCCCGTAAGCTCGTACCCGAGAAAAATATTCCCTATTTTGCCTCGTGGGCCAGTAAGTTTCTATATTTCTGCAATAAAAACAATCAGTTGGATAACAATAAACTCGTAATGGAATTTATGGATTCATTACAAAGAGACCATAGAATCCATGATTGGCAAATCCGTCAGGCCCGTCAGGCGGTTCAGGTTTATCTGGTCAATTTCAAGGGAAAAACAGCATCAGATGCTTTATCTCTTAATGCCAAGAGCGACGCAAAAGGTTCGGATGTTTCGCGGATAATCGAAGAGATTAAACGGAGTATTCGCCTGAAACATTATTCCTTAAGCACTGAAAGAAGTTATATCGACTGGGCAAAACGGTTTTTCGGATACGTTTACGAGATAAAGGGCGATGAAACAGCGTTTGATGCTGATGACATCAAACAATATCTCAGTCATCTTGCTATCAAACGCCGGGTTTCGGCTTCAACCCAGAACCAGGCATTCAATGCTTTGCTTTTTCTGTTCCGGAACGTGTTTGGGCAGGACATCGGGAATCTTGGAGATACGGTAAGAGCAAAGCGTGGAGCCCGTCTCCCCATGGTGCTTACCACGGATGAAGTCAAAGCGCTGTTCAGCGGCATGTCGGGAACAAGTCTCTTGATCGCTCAGGTGCTCTACGGTTCTGGCTTACGGCTTATGGAACTCGCCCGTCTTCGGGTAAAGGACATCGACTTCGGTATGCAGACTATTACTGTAAGAAGCGGAAAGGGAGATAATGACCGTACAACGGTTCTCCCTGAATCGGTCAGGGACAAACTGCGTGTGCACATTGAAAAAGTAAAGGCGCTGCATGATAAAGATCTGGCTTCAGGGTATGGAGAAGTCTATCTTCCCGAAGCATTGGAAAGGAAATATCCGAAGGCTGGTAAAGAATGGGGCTGGCAATATGTCTTCCCGTCTTCACGATTATCTGTTGACCCGCGAAGCGGCAAGATCAGACGCCACCATATAAGTGAAGACATTGTGCAAACCGCTGTAGCAAATGCTGTTAAAAAAGCGGGCATTGTAAAACATGTCTCGGTCCACACCCTCAGACACAGCTTTGCCACACATCTTCTTATGAGTGGTGTAAATATCAGGGAGATACAGGACCTGCTTGGCCATAAGAATATTGAGACAACCATGATCTATACGCATGTGCTGCGCGATATGACGAACGCCCCTCAGAGTCCGCTGGATACACTTTATAAAGAATAAAGCAGTACTCACTGCAAAAAAGAGTTAATTTTAGTACCTTCCAAGTCTTATTTATTGTATATTAATAGTTTATGAAAAAAGATCTTGTAAAAATAATTGAGGCTTCACTGAGGAAACTCGGTCTTGACACGATGCCTCCTATTGAGTTTGAAGTTCCGCCGCAGGAGTCCATGGGAGACCTTGCAACGCCTGTGGCTATGACTCTCTCAAAAATACTGAAAAAACCTCCGCGGAAGATCGCTGAGGAAATTGCAGCGTCTGTTAAAGACGAACCTGTTATGGAAAAAATCGATATCGCGGGGCCGGGGTTCATCAACTTTACATTTTCGAGGACATATCTTTATTCGGAAATAAAGCAGTTACTGAAATATTCGAGCAGTTTTCTACGTCAGGATATCGGAAAACGGAGAAAGGTCCAGATTGAATTTATAAGTGCAAATCCGACAGGCCCTCTTCATATGGGACACGGAAGGGGAGGGGCTACCGGCGATGCGCTTGCTAATCTCCTCAGTGCAGCTGGGTTCAGGGTTGAACGCGAGTATTATATTAACGATGCCGGCAAGCAGGTGAAACTCCTGGGTCTTTCTGTTTTTGCCCGTTATCAGCAACTGCTCGGAATAGAATACCCTTTGCCTGAGGATGGCTACAGAGGGGCCTATATTGAGGATATTGCAAAGGGGATTATCAATGATCATGACAACAGATACCTTCAGACGCGCTTTGAGGATGCTGCGGATCTGTTTATTGATTATTCCTATAAAAGGATCCTGAATGGCATAAAGGAAGATTTGAGAAAATTCGGGATAACCTTTGATACCTGGCAGAGCGAAAGAGAGCTTTTCAGGGATGGTGAAGTAGAGAAGTCTCTTGAAGACCTGAAGGCAAAAGGGTTTATATATGAGAAGGACGGTGCGCTATGGTTTAAGGCAACTGCCTTTGGAGATGAAAAGGACAGGGTTATCATTAAGCAGGACGGAGAATACACATATTTTACATCCGACATCGCTTATCACAGAAAAAAGATAGACAGGGCATACGATGAACTCATCGATATCTGGGGCGCAGATCATCACGGATATATCCCGAGGGTTAAGTCTGTTATTGCAGCCCTCGGCTATCCTGAAGAAAAACTAAAAGTTCTGCTCGTACAGATGGTCAGTCTCCTGAGGGGCGGGAAACCGGTTCAGATGTCAAAAAGGACTGGGGAATTCGTTACCCTGAGAGAGGTTATCGAAGAGGTTGGCCCTGACACAACAAAATTCATATTTCTTACCAGACGTCCTGACAGCCACCTCGAGTTTGACCTCGAAGTTGCAAAGACCCAGTCTGCGGAAAACCCTGTATTCTACGTGCAGTATGCAAATGCAAGGATAAACAGCATCTTTTCCAATGCAAACGAAAAAGGCATTGATGCTGATAAACTTGCTGATGCAGACTTTACCCTGCTGACACAAAACGGGGAACTCAGGATCATCAAGAAACTCCTCATGTACCCGATGATTTTTGAAGGCGCTCTCAATAACTACGAGCCGCACAGGATAACGTTTTACCTGCAGGAACTGTCAGGGTTGTTTCATCCTTATTATAATAAACACAGGGTCCTGGCAGACGATATCGAACTGGCCAGGGCAAGACTTGCCCTCTGTCAGGCTGTAAGGGTTGTTCTCAGAGAAGGTCTCGGTATACTCGGGATTACAGCGCCTGAGAAGATGTGATTGACATTTTCTTCTATATATTGGTATAAATAAAAACTTATGATACAGAAGACAGAAAAGATATGGATGGATGGCAGATTTATCGACTGGGACAATGCCAATGTGCATATACTGACCCATACCCTTCACTACGGACTCGGCGTATTTGAAGGAATACGCTGTTATGATACAAAAAAAGGGCCTGCTATATTCAGGCTTGATGAGCATATAGAAAGGCTTTTCAATTCAGCGCATATATTCCTGATGGAGATCCCCTTTTCGAAGAAGGAGATAAAAGAAGCGGTTATCAGGACAGTAAAAGTGAACAAGATCAGGGAGTGTTATATCAGACCGCTTGCTTATATCGGTTATGGTGCGATGGGCCTGTATCCCAAGGAAAATCCGGTGAATGTATCTATAGCCGTGTGGCCCTGGGGAGCTTATCTTGGAGATGATGGGCTGAATAAGGGCATCAGGGTCAGGACATCATCCTTTATCAGAAACCATGTGAATGCGAATATGACACGGGGTAAGGTATGCGGATATTATGTCAATTCACAACTTGCAAAAAAAGAGGCTATAACAAGCGGCTATGATGAGGCTGTCTTGCTCGATACCGAAGGTTATGTGTCTGAAGGCAGCGGTGAAAATATCTTCATAGTCAGAAAAGGGAAGATGAAGACAACGCCTTTGACCTCGATACTTGAAGGGATAACAAGGGACAGCATTATCCGGATTGCCCATGACTTCAGGATCAAAGTGACTGAGGAAAGGTTTACAAGAGACGAGCTGTATATTTCTGATGAGGCTTTTTTTACAGGCACGGCTGCAGAAGTAACTCCTATCCGGGAGGTTGATGGAAGAGTTGTCGGAGCAGGCAAGCCTGGTGAGATAACGAAAAAACTCCAGTCCGTATTCTTTGATGTTGTGAAAGGCAAGAACAAGAAATATGAATCATGGCTTACGTATGTTAAATAGGTAGCTTTATACCATATAAAATAAAAAGAGCCTGAAGATATTCAGGCTCTTTTTATTTATGGCATAAATTATTTTTTATGGCATTTCCCGCAGTTTTCTTCGGCTGATTGAGAGAATATTGCCTTCCCGTTGTGTTCCTTGCCGTCATGGCATTTACCGCAGAAGTCGGCGTTGGCATGCTCCTCTTTTGTCATCTTGAAATCCCCCTTTTTCATTCCGAATGGTTTCGGATGACAATCAGCGCATTTCAACCCTGCTTTGGGTCCATGAATGTCACCGCTGAAGACAACCTTGCCTGCGTCGCCACCTTCATATTCAACTGTTTTACCCGGAAGAACTGCCATTGCACTGCCCATAAAAGCAACAGCGATAAAGATACTTAAAAAAATTGTTGCAAACTTCATGTTTGCTCACCCCCTTTCACAAAACATGATCAGATATCCAAAAACATTTTCTGCATATAGTATGCCATTATTTACCGGACGATTTACAGTATTTGGTATAAAAAAAGTTTCCCAAAAAGAAACTAATCCTTATTTAAGGATAATTAATATAAAATATAATATAAAAATCATAGTAATGTCAAGGATGCCTTTTTATTAATATTCTTAAATACCCCACAGTCTCTGCTGTGGGGAATCCATATAATTCCCTCCCCCTTGAGGGGGGAGACTTTGAGATACCCCGCCGTCTCTGCGGCGGGTAGGTTCATTGTTACTGTTCTTGTTTCAGTGACGAAAAGATAACATTTTGTGCCTGTTTTCTTGAATTCTCAAGGTTGTTTATGTATAGTATGGTATAACTATGGCGATGAAGATCAGAAAAGCAATTTTACCTGCCGGAGGGCTTGGCACAAGGTTTCTGCCTGCAACAAAGGCGTCACCGAAGGAGATGCTGCCTATTGTTGACAAACCAATGATACAGTACGCAGTGGAGGAAGCACAGGCGTGCGGCATCGAGGAATTTATTATTATTACCGGGAAAAACAAGCGGGCAATAGAAGACCATTTTGATTCCGCTTTCAAGCTTGAAGAAAGCCTGAAAAAGTCCGGGAATAAAAGGCTGCTTGAGGAAATCAGCAGGCTGAACAACCTGAATTTCGCTTATATAAGACAGAGGGAGGCATTAGGTCTCGGACATGCGATATATTGCGCTAAGCCATTTGTTAAAGACGAACCTTTTGCAGTGCTACTGAGCGATGATATTATTGAACCGGGGACCGGTCTGCTGAAGGATATGATCAGTATGTACAGAGAATTCGACTCGCCTATCCTTGCCCTGGAAAAGGTGCCTTTGTCAGAGGTGCACAAATACGGGATTGTAGACGGAGTAAAAGAAAGAGAAGGCATATATAAAATTAACAATCTTATAGAAAAACCATCACCGGCGGGCGCGCCTTCTGATATGGCGATCATTGGAAGGTATATCCTTACATCTGATATTTTCGAGGTTCTTGAAAGCGTTCGACCGGGCAAGGGTCGGGAAATACAGTTGACGGACGCATTGTTTGGCCTGCTGAAAAAACGCCAGATATATGGGTATCTCTTTACAGGCAAAAGATATGACGCAGGAGATAAACTCGGCTATCTGAAAGCAACGGTTGATCTTGCATTAAAGAACCAGCAGGTTTCCGAGCAGTTTAAAAACTATCTTATTAAGGTAGCGGCAAGAATAAAAAATTAATATAGAGGAGTTGCAATGGTAGAAGCAATGGATTCAGAACAGAAGATTGATAAGGAAATCGAGATACCTGATAATTTGCCGGTACTCCCTGTAAGGGATATTGTCGTATTCCCATATATGATACTTCCCCTGTTTGTTGGAAGGGAGATGTCCATAAAGGCTATTGAAGATTCACTCAGCTCAAACAAGATGGTTCTCCTTCTTACGCAGAAAGATCTCAACATTGAAAATCCGACCCCTGAAGACCTTTTCTCTGTCGGCACTATCGCTCTTATAATGAGGATGCTCAAACTTCCTGACGGGAGGGTGAAGATTCTTGTCCAGGGGCTTAGCAAGGCGAAGGCGCTCAAATACGAACAGACAGAGCCTTTCTTTAAAGCGCTTATAGAGAAGATAAAGGACCAGAAACTCGAAAAGCTTACTATAGAAGATGAAGCGCTGGTCAGGAATGTTAAGGGTCAGTTAGAGAAGGCAGTCTCCCTTGGGAAATCAATACTTCCTGACATAATGGGGGTGGTTGAAAATATTGAAGAGCCAGGCAGGCTTGCAGACCTCATTTCATCAAATATCGGACTGAAAGCTGAACAGTCACAGGAGATGCTCGAGATATCAGACCCCATTAAAAGGCTCAAACGCATAGGTGAAGTTCTGTCAAGAGAGATCGAACTCCTGACAGTGCAGCAGAAGATACAGTCTGAGGCCAGGGGAGAAATCGACAAGACTCAGCGGGAGTATTTCCTGAGAGAGCAGCTCAAGGCGATACAGAAAGAACTCGGTGACATTGATGAGAGGGCGGAAGAGATAAGGGAATTCAGGAAAAAGATTGAAGAGGCAAAAATGCCTGAAAAGGTAATGAAAGAGGCTGAAAAACAGCTCAAGCGCCTTGAAAAAATGCATCCGGACAGCGCTGAGGCAGGCACTGTCAGGACTTACCTTGACTGGCTGGTTGAACTGCCCTGGTCAAAATCTACGAAGGATAACCTTGATATAAAGGCAGCAGAAAAGGTTCTGAATGACGATCATTATGATTTAGAAAAGGTAAAAGAGCGTATTTTAGAATATCTTAGCGTTAGAAAGTTAAAGGAAAAGATGAAGGGCCCAATCCTCTGTTTTATCGGTCCTCCGGGTGTTGGAAAGACATCTCTTGGAAAATCTATTGCCCGTGCATTAGGAAGGGAATTTGTACGTATGTCTCTTGGAGGAGTCAGGGATGAGGCAGAGATCAGAGGGCACAGAAGAACCTATGTCGGCGCGCTTCCCGGCAGGATAGTACAGGGGATAAAGACAGCAGGGACCAATAACCCTTTGTTTATGCTCGATGAGATTGACAAGATAGGCATGGATTTCAGAGGGGATCCGTCCTCTGCGCTCCTTGAGGTGCTTGACCCTGAACAGAACAACTCATTTGCAGATCACTATCTTGCCGTACCTTTTGATCTCTCAAGAGTCATGTTCATTACAACCGGCAATCTTATGGACACGATACCGGGACCGCTGAGAGACAGGATGGAGATAATCTATTTATCCGGGTATACAACCGAAGAAAAGCTTGGCATTGCAAAAAATTATCTCATTCCAAAGCAGCTGGATGAACACGGTATCAGCGCAAAGATATTGAAGATCACAGACCCCGGACTGTTTAACCTGATCTCGCAGTATACGAGGGAAGCAGGCGTCAGAAACCTTGAAAGACAGATTGCGAACCTTTGCAGGAAAGTTGCCAAGAAGATTGCCGAGGGCAAGGATAAGGTCTTTGTGATCAATGCAAAGAATGTCAGCAGGTATCTTGGCGTCCCGAAATTTTTGCCAGAAGAAGAAATAGAAAAAGACGAGGTCGGTGTTTCAACAGGTCTTGCCTGGACAGAGTCCGGAGGAGATATCATATATGTAGAGACAACAACCATGAAGGGGAAAGGTCACCTTACCTTAACAGGACAACTTGGAGATATTATGAAGGAATCCGCCCAGGCTGCCCTGAGCTATGTAAGGTCCAAAGCAGGGACGCTCGGCATAAAAGAAGATATATTTTCAAAAATAGATCTCCATATACATGTTCCGGCAGGCGCCATACCGAAAGATGGGCCTTCAGCAGGCATCACGATGGCTACTTCAATAGCTTCAGCCCTGACCGGACGGCCTGTAAATAAGAATGTTGCGATGACTGGTGAGGTCACCCTGAGGGGTAGGGTGCTGCCGATAGGGGGATTGAAAGAGAAGACCCTTGCTGCAAAAAGGATGGGGATCAAAAAAATTATTATGCCTCAAAGAAACAAAAAGGATCTTGAGGATATCCCTAAATATATCAAGAAAGATATGGAATTTGTTTTTGCTGAGACAATGGATGATGTGCTCAGCGTTGCCCTGAAGAAAAGAAATGGAAAAAGGCCGAAAAAGTTAGTAAAAAGTCAAAGGTTATCAGTTAAAAAGAGAAGATAGATTCATGAAACAGGCCTGTTGACTGACTGCCTATCATAGCTATGAAACTCTCCCAAGTCGGTGAACTGCCTCTTTTAGAACAGATAAGAAAAAACTTTACCAGTAAATCCCCCGATATTCTTGTCAGCATTGGCGATGATGCTGCTGTCCTCAAACAGGCAAATCAAAACCTTCTTGTAACTACAGATATGATGGTTGAAGGTGTTCATTTCGACCTTCATTTTATGACGCCATATCAGCTCGGATTCAAGCTGGTTTCCGTAAATGTAAGTGATATTTATGCGATGGGAGGGAAGCCACACTACCTGCTCCTCAATATTGCTGCGAACCGGAACACTCCTCTGAAATTCATTGATATATTTTTTGACGGCCTGAAAGATGCACTGAATTTTTATAATACGATACTTATAGGAGGCGATATTTCGTCTACTAAAGAAGGAATGTCGGTTTCTGCCACACTCATCGGATATGCAAGAAAATACATACAACGCTCCGGAGCACGTGAAGGAGATAAACTCTATGTAACAGGCAGCCTTGGAGATTCAGCCTGTGGTCTCGAACTGTTGAAGAGGATAAAAAGGCCGGTGCCCTTTATGAAAACATCAAATAGCAGTCAGCAAAGGGCGACGGGTAAAGGCTCTTCACTGCATGCGTTAAATCTTAAAACCCTCAAGGGATTGCCCTGGAATATTATTGAGCCTTTAATAAAGAGACACCTCATGCCGGAGGCAAGAGACCCAAAGAACTATGTTAAGGCTGCAACATCCATGATCGATATAAGCGACGGGCTTCAGATTGATTTATTCAGGCTTTGCACTGAAAGCAGGCTTGGCGCAAGGATATACGAAAAAAGCATCCCTGTCTCTTCTGAACTTAAAAAAGCAGCCTCTTATCTCAACATGTCTCCAATGAAATTGGCGTTGTCAGGGGGTGAGGATTACGAACTGCTTTTTACAGCCCCTGCTGTGAAAAAAGTTAAGGCAATATACATCGGAGATGTTATAAAATCAGGAAACATAATCGTTGATGACGCCGGTAATGAGAGGATATTCAAACCGGAAGGTTATCAGCATTTTGGGATGAAAAGATAATTAATGAATATATTCCAGAAGATCGCCCTTATAGCAGGCGCGGTTGTTCTTCTTCTGTTTTTTGGAAAAACGATTACAAAGATCGGATTCAGTGCGATTGGCTTTATGTGGAAAGCGATAGCTGTAGTAGTCGCAACTGTACTGATTATCTCTTTTCTGAAAAAATTGGGGAAAAAGAAGTGAAAGATTATCAACCCACAAGTCCGGAGTCGAAACAAAACTGGAAACCCGGTTATCATTATATACCAAGCTTCTTCATAAGATTTATATATTCTTTCAATGACGTAATAAAGAAGGCCTCAGCATAACCTATCCCTTTCATATTAAGCGCTGAACGATATCTGTTCAATGCCAGTGTGGTGCCCGCATAATCTACCTGACGTAATTGAGTCTTGTATTGCATAAGAGCTTTTTCTTTTACCGGCATCACTGAAGTAATGTCAACTATGAAATTTGGAACAAGAGGGGTCCAGACTTCATAGGCAGCAATAGTCATGTCAAATGCAAATCTTTTTGAGAGATTCAGCAGAATCCGGTTTGCCTCGAAATGATCAATGTTGTTTTCCAGAAATGAGGGAATATAGAGCAGATCAGGTTTTAATTCAAACAGGATTTCTCTGAGCTGTTCTATTAATTTATAGGTTGTTCTGAGTTTTGTTTCAGGCTGATCCAGGAAAATAATGTCAGTAATCCCTACGGTTTTTGTTGCAAATTTCGCTTCGTTTTTACGCAATTTCTCGAGGGCTGCCTTGTCAGACATAGACGGGTCTCCCTCACGGCCGTCTGTAAGATATATTACAGAAACATTTTCACCTGCAAGGACGTGTTTGTGAAGCGTTCCGCCACATCCTATAATATCGTCATCAAAGTGAGGTGAAATAACTGCGATACGGTTACCGGAAGGTCTTTCGATAATCTGCGGCGCTGCTATCAGGTTGACAGGTCTGATAAATGTTTTCAGATAATCCCTGATCTTCTTTTTGAAATGACGGTTGACTAAGTATTCCATGTCTTTGAATTATTATAAAAAATTTTTGACTTAAAGCGATCGATGCCGGTCAATTGACTGATAATCCTGAAATAATCAGTTAGATACCGATCTGTTGTATAGTTTTTATTTACGAACTCCCTGCCTTTTCCCCCCATCTCTTCTGCTTTTTCTTTGTCTTTCAGAACAGCGGTTGTTTTATTGCAAAGATCTTCAGGATCTCCAGGTGTACACAAAAGACCGTTTTCTCCGTCTTTTATGATCTCAGGGATACCGCCGACTCTGCTGCAGACCACAGGACGTCCGGATGCCATTGCCTCCAGAATAATGAGAGGACTGTTTTCAACCCAGACAGAAGGAAGTACAACAACATTTGACTGGTCGTAGTACCGGTGCATTTGATCATGCGGGATAAGTCCATGAAATGTGATATGTTCATCAAGTTGTAGCTCATTTGCAAGGTTCTTAAAATATTGCTCATCAGGTCCCTCACCAGCAATATGAAGAGTAACTCCGGGAATATCTTTGAGAACTTTATTGAACGCGTGAAGCAGAACAGTAAGACCCTTGCCTTTATGAAGACGCCCGGCAAAAAGTATGTTATTGGTATTCGGGTCTTGAGGATTATTCTTATAGACTAAGGTATCGATAAAGTGTGGGAAAAAGATGCTGTAAACTTTGTAAGGCACGATTTTCTCATTAAGATGTATGCTCGGGATTAAAAAGGCAGACACAGTCTTTTTGTGCAAGAATTTCTTGAGAAGTCTTGGAATAAAATCTTTTATATAATCTCTAAGCGGGATACAATCACCGAGATAGCATTGTATGCTGGCAATCCGCTCGCAGGGGCTTCCGTCAGGCCTGAAACCCTTGCCTGACAGACATATGATCCGGTGATCATGAACTGTATGGATAATAGGTATCCTCTCCCCATGACAGGCAAGCAGAACAGTATTAGAAAAAATGAAATTATGGTTTATATGGATGATATCTGGTTTAACCTTTCTGATCCAATTCCTAAGGCAAAAGAAAACACCTGGGTGAACATAACCGTTGCTTATATACCGCAGGAATTTCAAGCTGCTTTTATTATATTCATACTTGCAGCAATGTTCAGAGTCCTCATCATGGCCGGCATTGAATGTAAAAAGAAAGACTTCAATGCCCGAATTGCGTAGCAGGCGGGAAAGTTGTTTGCGATATATATTAGCGCCGCCTGGCTCAGTTGCATCATCATGTATGAATAATATTTTCATGTGATATCAGCATGTAACAGCAATTACGATCAGAGAATTGAGGTGCAGGAATGACTGTAATACTGATTGCAATATGCCAAATTTAGGAGCCAATGCTGAATTTTATTATGGTACCGAAGGCCGGACTTGAACCGGCACGTGGTTGCCCACGAGGGATTTTAAGTCCCTTGCGTCTACCAATTCCGCCACTTCGGCAACAATTGATTTTAAAGGATTTTCATGTATCTGGTCAAC
>VGWX01000073.1 GCA_016873615.1 Nitrospira sp.
CGATTACCACGCTGAGTTATATGATGCGGAAGGTTGGCTGCTACAATCCGTGCGATTCTTGCCATGCGGTTATACTATGGATTACTAAGTACCAAGTCAAGAATTAAGTATACTGTCCCCGGAATTCCTCCCAAGATGGTCGGTATGGTAATAGTAGGTCTCTCTCAAATCTACATATTCCTTAACTGCAATATAATATGAAATTCCATTCGTTAAGCCCGTAATTGTGTATGAGGTAGTCTTTCCAACATCAACCGAATTTGTATAATTTCTTAATTCAGTCCCCCAATAGACTTTATATCCATCACTGACTCGCATATTCCCCTATCTCTCCCTTGAATATCCTGTACCGATATTTCGGGCAAAATACCACATGATATTTACATTCATATATCGTATGTGATAGTTTCTTAAATCTACTCAATCGAACCTCCCTTCTCTTGGTACCTTTCAGGTAGGTTCATTATAATTACTTTTACGGTTGAACCGCTTTACCGGACCACTACCAGAGGTAGTGGTTTAAGCACATTAATTAAATTGAGCCTTTATCTTCTCTTTGGCATCATATTTACTTGCCGTAACTAATTTTTCTTCTATAGTCAATATATGGAATAACAGTTTCAAATTTTCCTGTTTCAATTTCTGCAACTTTAAGTGTATACATTGATTTTGGCCATACCAAGGGACTATGCATTTTTGTCGCTTTCAGCTTAGTGCCTTTAGTTGGTAATCCCCAATAGAATACTGTACTGCGAGTTAAATGTAACGCGCCTGGCCATATAATCCCTGGTGGATAAACAGGTTTGATAATTTCTTCATTTAAGTAAAATATAATCCAGTTGTTGTCATAATCACCCATCATAATTACATCTCCCTCTTCTGAAACAATAGGTCTTCTGCCAATAAATAGATTTTTCACATCACCAGTTTCAATATTAAGAATGGAAACAATTGGAACACGTTGCCATTGAAGATCTGATTTCCCATATTTTTTATTTGGTATATCCTTCGTGAGATAGAGTTTGTTAGCAGCATCTTGATTAAGCAGGTCGACAAAGGCAAGATGTTTGCCATCAGGAAACCAACTTAACCTGTCATTTAATGCCTTATATTCAACAGGCAATTTTGTTTTCGTTTTAATGTCCCAGATTTCAAGGGTTCCGTATTTGAGTAAAGCATCAGGATTACGAAGTTGAACACTGGATGCATTCGTAACCAATGCCACATAGCCGTTTGCCGGTGAAAGAGCGAGAAAATCTCCGGCTTCATCACCCCATAACACATCCCCTGTTCTATCAAAAATTGTTGATACAGTGTCATTATTCATTTCGTAAATCTTCAATAAGTGCCTTTTTTTCACCATATGGTTTTCTATTATGGCAATGCGTCCATATATGTCCGGGCCGCTAACAGAATGAACTCTGCCCAAGGATTCATCACATGCGGTTTCGCAGGGCTTACGAATATATCTTTCTTTCTTTGATGGTAATGAAATACTGACAAGGCCACCCACAGGTTTGTCGAAAAGCAACGTTCCATGCAAATCTTTGGCAATTCCCTTTGTTTCAGGCCCTGGAACTGTCTCAAATTTCGGTCGGCAAGATACAAAAATTAGCACGATTAATAGAGGAAAAACAATTACTTTGAAGTTATTGTTCATATTAAAACTGCCAACACTTAAAAATTATATATATTAAATTGAAAAATGGGAGATTTGGATTTACGCCTTTCATGCAATTACACAAATCTTTATCACATCCTGGAGTACAATCTACATTCCGTTTATTCCAGGCTGCTCCTCCATCCGCATAACAATTATCATGTACCATACAGCATGTATCAAGGTCGTTTGTCGGATCTGTATTAGGTTTATTGCCTGGTCCACAGTAATTATAACTGGGAAGCGTCAGTCCTTTCGGATCTTTTAAGTTAACCGAATTATTTCCGACGTATACATAAAAATTCACATCTCCCCCTTTAAACCTTAGCGGGTCTTCGCTGATATATCTTCCAATCTCCGGCTTATACTCTCTGTGCCAATTCTGATGCAATCCTGTTTCAGCATCATAATACTGTCCAGGAAATCTAAGATTATTCTTTATTGTTCCTGTAATGGCAAGAGACTCACCAAAGGGTAGAAACTCCCCTTCCCAAACTTTGTTGCCAGAACTGTCCGTCATCATAATCGGCGTTCCGAGATGATCGGTGTGATAAAAGTATAATACCTCGTTTGATGCTGGAGAATTGAGTAATCCGGATAAAGAACCGGTTGAGGCGACAAGGACTGGTTTCCTATTGTCACCTTTGTCATTCTTATGAAAACAGGAATCTATGTCTCTTCTTTCTGGATTCCCGCTTACTGACTGCGGGAATGACGGACAAGATGAGACAACGGCATGCTTCTCTATTTTCTTTACATCTGTCTCATACACAAGCCTATACCTTTCAACCCGTGAAACAACCTCTGCTGCAAGATTCCATTTCACCTGCCATATCCTTAACAGTTCATCAATCTTCAATCTGATAGATGATACATCAATCGAGACCTTTTCAAGTTCTTTTAAAGCATTCAGAATATGATTGATATTATTCTGTGCCTCGGGCTTTGTGACTCCCTCATAGTCATTTATTAAATTCAGGTTATAAAGGGCTTTATTGACATAGGTTACATCACTTCCCGTTACCTGTAAAGTCTGAAGATCAGCGATTATATGCTGAATAAGTTCGGCAGAATTATTCAATACATTAATCGTTAATCCGTAATTCCCGTAAAGCCTATAATCACCCTGATTGCTGTATCTCACTTCTGTATCCGTTTGATATCCTCCTGAAAGGTCTGGAAGCAACAACCAATATCCAAGTTTCTTGTTTTCATTGGAACCTAACGATAACTGCCACTGGATTGTGTTTTCAGTTTGTGTTGCTGGCGGTGCAATAAAATCAACTCCTGTGTTCGCAGGGATAGTCTCCGTTACTTTTATATCCACTGGCTCTGTTGAGTTCCGGATGTTTATGCTTATCCGTGTATCTCCTAAAGCCCTTGTGTTGTATTCTGTCGGAGTTACATATCTTATCGAATTGATTATAAGGTCTTTTACCTTCTGCCGGTCGGTACACTTCAACAGGTCAAAGCTGAAGAGTATCACCTTTCCCCTTCCGTATTGGTTCAATACAATCACAGGATATGTGCTGTTTTTGTCTATCACATATCCAAGACTCCGGGCTGTCGGTGATGTAATGGTTGTCTTTATGTCTTTGTCTGCTGTCTGTAATGTGGAAGGTGCGCTTATTGGACTTTCCGTAAGATTGACAAGGAGATTCCGGTATGTGCTCATCCCTTTGAACTGCACGCCAAAGACATCCTGAAGCGCCGGGATTGTATTGGGAATCGTCTTTATATATACAAGGCCCTCTCCATAGTTTATGGCCTCTCTCAATTCGTCCTTCAGCTCCTCTACATTGAAATCCACAAAAAGATAGGTGTTGTATCTGCCTGTTCTCAGTGATTCCCTGAATTCTTCTTCTGTCTGAGGAATGTAATAGTTTAGCCCTGATGAAGATAGTATTGACGTCAGGGTGTTTATTGATGTCTCTATGCCAGGTGTCGACCCCCATGCTCCTGCAAGCACCACAGGCTCAAGGGATATCCCTTTGGTTACATCTATGACTATCATTTTCACTGTAAGTGTCTTTTCTGTCTCTTCGTTGCCAAGATTATCAATTGCCTTGTATACGATTGCATGTAATCCTGCAACTGAAGGCAGTGAGAATCCTGTCAGGTATGTTGACCAATTGCCGCCATCTATACGGTATTGCATCTCTCTTAGTCCTGAAAGGTCGTCTGATGAGTTAAGGAAGAACATTGTTTTAGGAGATACTGTGTTGATCATACCACTGGTTAAAGGATCACCGGCTGTGATGGTTGTTGAAGGGGGTGTCTTATCAAGGGTAAGGGTAACAGTCTTCTCCATCTCAATATTTGATACATTATCCGATGAGCGGTATCTGACTACATGCCGGCCGTCTGCACAGGATGCAAGGGTAAAGGCCCCTGTATAAATATTATATGCGCCTTCATCTACTGCATATTCTATCTTTCCGATTCCGCTTCCTGAATCTTCGGCTGTTATGGTTATTGGCGTGTTGCCGCCTATGTAAAGGTTATTTTCTGATTGATATCCGGGGATGCCAATATTTATGCCGCTTGATGGTGATGTCTTGTCAAGTGTTAATGTCTGTGTCTTTATCTCCTCTGCATTTCCTGCTTTGTCCACAGAACGATATTGTATCGTGTGAATTCCGTTTGCATAATTACTGAGATTAAACGCACCGACATAAGCTATCCATAAAGGTTCATCATCAATCCTGTATTCCGTATGATCAACTCCAGATGGGTTATCTCCGGGGTCTGCTGCTGTTAAGGTCATAAAAGTTGATGCGGTTATATACAATTCCGCCAACGATTGATACTTCGGGTCTCCGATGACAATATCTGTTGCCGGCGGGACTGTATCCCATTGTATATCAACCCTGCCTATAGGTGTGCTACCTAAATATATATAATCAGACATAACTTCTCCATTTCCATCTGCTTCTTCAATTAAGTTGCCCGATTGATCATAGATATAATATATCGTCTTTCCATTGGCAACCTTCTTCACCCGCTGTCCATTGCCGTTGTATGTATATTCTCCAAGTGTGTTTCCATTTCCTACGGCTTTTATCAACCTTTGATTTTGATTATAAATATATTGCCTTTGATTTTCGGATATTGTATTTCCGTTGTTGTCATATGAAAATGTAAATGCTTTTGCCCCTGTGCTTGAAATCAGCTTATTGGCATCATATGAATAATTCGTTGTGCCTGCACTCGCTGTCTCAACAGTCCTGTTTCCAACAGGATCATAGCTGTAGTTGATACTTCCCCATGGGCCTGTGGCCTGAGTTAAACGGTATATCGCATCATAGGCATAAGTCTTTGTCTTTGTCTGGTCGAGGAAGTCATTAATGGCTGTTATATTTCCAACATTATCTCTTGTATAAGACAACTCTTTTAATGTCCCGATATTCAGGCTGTTTAATGAGCCTCTGCTGTCATATGTTTTAGTGGTCACTATGCCGTTACCGTAAGTTAAGGAAGAAACTGCGCTGTTTGTATTATAGGTAATATTTGTTATCACGTCTTTTGTCGCTCCACCTTTTGTCTCGGTGACATTTATTATCCTCCCATTGTTGTCTTTATTATACGAAACCGTTCTTCCACCCGGATAGGTTATGGATGACAGGCTTCCGCCTGTGGTATATGTGTAAGTATTTGTAAAGCTCTTCCCATCAATGGATTTTGTCTCTGATATCAAACGATTTGAATTGTCATATGTATAGGTGGTTGTTCCTGACTGGTCTGTCATTGTAAGGACTTTGCCTGTGCTGTCATATGTGTAGTTGATATTCTGAGTAGTATCAGGATAGTTAATGGTGGTTAATCGCTTGAGGGCATCATATGTGTATGTGATTGTAACCCCCGTTGCGTCTGTCTTTGAGATAAGGTTTCCAGCGGCGTCATAGGCATAGGTTATTTCGTTTTCTTCAGGGTCTGTCTCTTTTGTCAGCCTTCCGAGCAGGTCGTATTCATATGTTGTCGTATTTCCGTTGCCATCTGTGACAGATGTGAGTTTGTCTCCTCCGCCTCCGCAGGAAGGACATCCTGTGGTTCCATAAGTATAAATTGTAATATTGCCGATGGCATCTGTTACTTTTGTAAGCTGACCTTTGTAGTTATATTCGTAATGTGTGCTGTTTCCATTGCCGTCTTTCATCGAGGTCTTTCTTCCAAGACTGTCATAGGTGTATTCAGCGCTTGTGCCTGAGGGATCTGTCACCTTTTTGAGATTCCCCATCAAATCGTATTCGTATGTTGTTGTATTTCCCTGCGGATCAGTCTGGCTCAGGAGGTTGCCGGAGATGTTGTATGTGAATGTATAGGTATTTCCATCAAAAAGCGTTACTGTTGAGATGTTTCCATAGGTGTCATAGATGTATGAGGTGGTTCTGCCTTCGGGGTCTCTGGATGTAAGAACCTGTCCGTTTGTGTCATAAGTGTAGATTGATACTGCCCCCGAGGGGTCTGTTAGCGATAAAAGATTGCCCTTTGGGTCATAACTGTAGGCGGTGATTTTCCCATCCGGGGTCGTAACTGATGCTGTCTGGCCAAATGTATTGTATGTGTATGTCGTTGTGTTTCCTGCCGGGTCTGTGGTTGTCAGCATATTGCCGTCTGGGTCGTATGTGTAGTTTGTGGTTTTTCCAAGTTCGTCTGTTTCTGAAAGAAGGTTTTTGCTGCTGTCGTAAGTTTTTCTCCTTACGTTAGAATTCGGGTCTGTGATCTCTGTCTGGACATTCAGGTAATCGTCATATTTATATGTCCATACTCCTCCGTTCCATTCGGTGACTGTGCTTGTCTGATTTATCTGGTCATAGGAGATTGTCTTGATATTCCCTTCAGAATCTGTTGCCTGTATCATCCTGCCTTGAGAGTCGTATACATTGGCGGTTGTCGAGCCGGCAGGGTCTGTCTTTGAGACCATCCTGCCTGAAGCATCATAGTTATACGTCCATGAACTGCCGTCAGGGTTTGTGACCGATGAGAGAAGACCAGCGGTATTGTAACTGAGGGTTGTGTTCCTGCCTGCCGGATCAGTTATCTGATTTATTTTATTGGAAGCAGCATAGATAAACTGTGTTATCCTTCCGTGAGAGTCGGTGACTGCTGAAAGAAGACCTCCTGTGTATGTGAGAATCGTTTGATTTTCGTTTCTGTCTGTAATGGATAAAAGGCGGCCGGATGAATCAAATTGATAAACAGCGCCTTCCTTTTTTGTGAGGGTATAACTATTATCAGGATTGATTACGATCTGAGCGGGGATTCCCGAACGGGGTTCTGACTTATATATCCCTCCTGAGACTCTGAAGAAGACGGCTGTGCCGTCTTCTGTGAACTCAAGGGAGCCGTCTGCCTCTACCTTAACCTTTGTATCATATGAATGTATCCATCCCTTTCCGAGTGAGCCTGCCGATGTCCTGTTGCTGTTATATATTAAAGTGACGTTCCCCGATACATCCTCAGTATGCCGATAATTACCAGTTGAAATGGAAGCGCTTGAACCCATACGTGTCTCATTACATTGGCAGACTTCATCATCTTTACCGTTACAGTTATTATCTATACCGTCACATTTCTCTTCCTGGGGGGTTACTTCTCCTAAACAGGCGGACCATGCTCCATTCTCGCAATACTGTGTGCCGGTTTTACAGATTTCTACCCCTGCCGTAAAGGGCGGTCCGCTGTAACAGGTCTGCGGCGGGAGGTCATCAATAGCGCCGTTACAATCATTGTCTATTCCGTCACAGACTTCTGGACTCGGCTGGCCAGGGGTTGCATTACAGACCGTCCCGGCGCCATCAGGAGAACATATCGCAACTCCATCTCTTTTACACGCCCCTATACCAACAGAACAAGGGATACCCAGTGCGAATCCCTCGTCTGTTTGCCCGTTGCAGTTGTTATCCTTGCCGTCACAGAGTTCAACAGCGCCAGGATGAATCGTAGCGTCATTGTCGTTACAGTCATTACCGGGTCGGTTGCATGCGGGGTTTGGAGCAAAATATCCGTCCCTGTCTGTGTCTGGACCGGTCCCCTCTCCGCCAGTATACCATGTAGGCTTCGGGTAATAAGTTGGACTAGGATTGTACCAGAAACCAACGCCCCACCACGTACAAGAATCGTACCTCTGCCAGGGCCTTCTTGTCGTATTATCTGTAACAGAAATAAAACCGCAATCGTCATAGGTATAGAAAATGTTCCTTACAATACAATATTCATACACTTCAGTAGAACCATAACTATAAGGACCAGCGCCATCCCAGGTATTATATGACTGAGCCCAGTAAGCACTTTCTGCAGATTGACAACAAAAAAGAACAATTACTATTAACAATATTTTTCTCATTGCAAAAATAAGGTAAGCAGGTGGCTTTGTGCCATCCGGTTACCCGGACTTTACCCTTTCGGTGTTATTAGCAAAAGCTTAACAAGAAATGCCCCCCCTGTCTAATTGTATTTGCTTATAAATTAATTAGATTATTTTATTTACCGTTATGCCTCAATGACAACACTGGGGGAAGAGATTTAAGGAAGAAAGTTTACTCCGGCGATTTGGAAAAGAAATAATTATCATCCATAATGAGACCTTTTCGCATGTTTAAAAAACGAAATCTTTATTTATCTGTAAATACAAAAAATGCATAGTACTATGTGAAAGTATTAATAGCATCTTAATTGAATGTATTTGCAGGCTCGGGGTTTATCCATTATTATTTTTCCCCTGCCCCTGATTTTTTCAACAGCTCTGTGATATCTGCTTTTTTACTTAACCTGGCAAACATTAATGCTGTCCAGCCGTCTTTATCCTTAACATTCACATCAGCGCCATTCTTTATAAGTATTTTTGCTATCTCAAGGTTGCCTGCATATGCAACGTACATCAATGCCGTATACCCGTCTTTATCCTTTGCATTCACATCAGCGCCTTTTTCAACAAGAAGTTTTGCAATTTCAAGATCTCCTTTTTCTGCGGCTATCAGAAGAGCTGTATATCCATCCTTATCCTTTGCATTGACATTGAACCCTTCTTTTATGGCCATCGCAACTGTTTCCTTATCCCCTGATTTTACTGCATCAAAAAAAGCTTTATCGGAATATATAACTCTTTTCCCATCCGTCTCCTGCCCGGGTCCTTCCCTACCTTTGCATCCGGAGATTGATAGTCCGATGATAAAGAACAGAGATAATACAAGACAACATATAGCTGTCCCTGAAGTTGCCGCCCTACTTGTCTCCACCATCATCCTCCTTAGGTGCTCTGGACATCCTTTCCCTGAACCATCTCATGATGTCATCATAAGATGGAGGTGTTATTAAAAACACTTCAATATCCTTGGGGAACTGAAGTTTTGACCTGTCTTCATCTTTCATAATGAGCAGACCTGCCTCTGCCTCAAGAAGTTTGCTTTCTATTAAATTCATGATATGCTGAAGCCTTTTTTCTGCTGCCTCTGTATAAAACTCAAGAACACGTTTAAAGACTTCTCTGGTAAACACAACCCTGAGACAGTTGCCCCAGTCCGTGTAAGGACCCAGAATATCCTTATTTTCCAGAGGCATAAGGACCCCGCCCTCCTCTGATTTGTTTCTGATGATCTGCGGTATTCGTTCATTTATCTTCATGAGCATGTTGAAAGCGTCTTCACCTTCCTCATAAATAAGTTCACAAAATATCCTTTTTATCTTCCCGGCAGCCTCGATCTTTTCTATCTGCTGAACCACCTCATCCCAGTATTTATTCACAAGTTTCTTATAATCCTCAGGCGCATCTTCAATGGCATAAATATTAGCGACACAGTAGAGCTTCTTTTTCCCCGCAAAATCCTCTACATTCGGTCTGTCAATCTGTCCTAATTCTACCACCTCTCATTACTCCTTTCTTTATTGATTTTTGTTCTTTGACAGAATATTGCTGAGCCTTTTTCTCGCCCCCTCATTTTTAGGATCAATTACCAATGCCTGCCTGTATTCCTCTGATGCTTTGTGTGTAAGATTAAGCTTTTCGTAGAGGTCGCCTGTAGTTATCCTTATCCCTGCATCATCAGGGATGGACTCTGCAGCCTGTCTCATAATGCCGAGCGCATCCGCATGAAGGCCTTTTCTCATATAGTAATTATAGATTGAATAAAAAAATACAGGAGTTATCTTATTTTCATTCTTTATATATTTAAGGGCGTTCAGATATGCTCCTTCAGCCATGCTGTCTTTGCCTGTCCTGTAAAGATAATCCGCAAACAGGAGATGCGGCTCCACCCTTTCCGGCAGGGCTCTCAGGATATCCTCATCACTCAGCCGGTTCAGCACCATCAGAGTTATGTATTCCCTGGTTCTGTTAGGATCTAAAGATAATGCCTGATGTGTAATCTTGATGCCTTCATCCCTTCTGTCCATAGAAAAAAGCCATAAGGCATATCTTTGATACCTTACCTGATTTTGAGCATCATACCTGATTCCCGAGCGAAGAAATTGTTCGGCAGTATCATATCTCTTGAATTCATTAAAAAGAAGACCTATCCTCTGCAAGTATTCACTGTTAACCGGATTCCTTTGAACTGACTTTTTGTAATAAGCTAAGGCTGTTTCATCATTTGACAGTGCTTTTTCGGTATTGGCAACTGTATAGAAGTAACGTGCTTCAAGAGGATCGAAAAAAGCTGCTTTCATGGATTTATCCCTTATGTATTCAATCTCCCCGGGAGACATTTTATCAGTGAGGTTTGCGTCTTTTATTGAAGAAAAAATATATTTCCCTATTGTGATACCGGAATTATAAGCAAAACAGGTTATGGTGAGAACAGCAATCAATACAGCTGGGATCTTTGCCGGAAGATGCAGTCTTTTCAGGTAAGTTTCGTCTGGAGCATCCCGCAAACATGTGTGCGATGCTGAAACAGCAAGTCCTGCAAGGAAGAAGAAATAGAGGCCATTAGCTCCGATATGAAGGTTAAAATCAGTAATGCTGTAGATCAGGATTGATACCATCCCTGAAATACATCCAATAAAGAGATATATTGAGTATGTCTCGTGTCTTTTGAGAATCCTTTTCCAGGATTTATAGAAGACTACAATAAGAAATAGCATGTAAAAAAGAAAAGCCAGGACACCCCCTTCGGTCAGAAGCTCAACGTAATCATTATGTGCATGGTCGATAATCTTCCAGCCTACCCTTTGTCCTGAAAAACTCTGATATGCCGGGAAGATGTAGAAAAATGTCCCAAAGCCTGTGCCGGTCAATGGGAATTCCTTTATGATCCTGAGACTGTCTTCCCATATTTCCATTCTGTATTTGATATCTCTTGCCGACTCGAAGCGTTCAATTATAATGCCCCATCCAAACCAGCTGACAGAGAGCATTATGATCAGGAACATAATGATAATGAGCAGAGAGCTTTTATCGCGTTTACTTTTTCCGAGCAGCAACAGTACGAAGACGATCACGGAACCACAAAGACTGATGATGCCGCTTCTTGAAAGAGTCAGAAAAACCGATAAAGCAACGAGAACAACAGAGAAGCCAAGCAGCAGGTAGATATTTGTCTTTTGCCGGCTAAAAAGTTCAGTTATCTTGTCGCGGATATTTCTGTTATTGGTACGGGGTTTATAGTAGATGAAAAGGCTCAGGATTACAGGGAATATCATCCCCAGCAGGCCGGCAAAATGATTACGGTTTACGTAAGGACCAAAGGGGGTTCCCCCGTGTGCCAATTCCCTGAACCATAGAAGCTTGCCGTTTGAGAGAAAATGTTGCAGTATGCCCTGGATGGACAGAACTGATGCGAAGATAGCAATGATGTAAACGGTTCTCAGCAGATAGTCTTTTTTCGACAGAAGTTGAACCGTAAGAAAATAGAATGCCGCATAGGAGGCTATACGGAAAAACTCTGATAAAGTTGCTTTTTTGTTCACCGAGAGCTGTATCCATGCACCGGGCTCTTCTATCAGTACAGTTGTTTTGAACAGATCATAAGTTTGTGGAGAGATTAGCCTGACAATTTCTGAAGGCAGAGGAATGCATTGTATAAAAATATACGTCAGCAAAAACAACAGGGGTATAATCCCCGGCGTCTCATACAGAGGGATATTGCTTTCTTTTGTATTGCGGTAGAGCAGCAAAAAAGCGGCAGATAAGGCAGCAGTCTCCATTATGGTCAATGACCAGGGCTCAACGGTTCCAAAGGCAAGAGGTGAAAAAATCAGAATGAAGATAAATATAATAAAAATACTTCTGGACATTTTATATAATCCAAAAAAGGCA
>VGWX01000074.1 GCA_016873615.1 Nitrospira sp.
AAGAAAAGCACTATGTCGAGGGAGCTTGGCTATCCAAGCCAAGCCGTAATAAGAATCTCGCATTTGTATAAAAACACAAATGCCCCCCCTCAGATAGACTTGCAGAACTCTTCTTCTTTTCGTTTGACTGCCTTGCGAGTTGTTGTTGGTCAAGAAATAGAGCTTCTCCGAACATTATCAAACAAGAATAAATCAGCGCTTTACTTTAAAATACTAGGGAAATACGATGTTTTAGAGTTTGCTTCCTTACCCAGTCTTCAGAGTGCTAACAAGGTAACAAGAGCACCTCACATTCTCGGCATAGCTTCCTTCCCGTGTTTTCGCTGGGGTAGTTCTTCTCCCAACATATTACAGCAGATATCTGACGTGACGCTGCCTTCTGTTATTTTTTTGAAACTAAATCAAACAATCATAGACAACATCGGTTTTGAAGCTGCAGCAAGAGTCATTTCTTTCATCGAATCAAATCCTTCTCTCAAATCAAAAAAGATTCATTGTCTGGGTTTGACAGGCCTGGGGTTTTATGAAATTATCTTGTGGCATCTGACAAACAATATCGAAAGGACTTTTGAACTTTTAAGATTTATCCGACAGCTAAGAATTCAAGACATATTCCCATCTTTTAATCATAAAACGAGCAGGAATGGCGCATTTTCTGACACTATGACAATGCCCCTCATTTCGTTTAAGAAGATTATTGCTACTAATAACTGGGAAGCAATTGAAGGAAAAATTAGACCTATTCTTCGCGTGCGATGTGCACCAAATAATGATTTGAAAGTTGGTGAGCATTTTAAAACTGCAGCCTTCGACATTTTGGGTGAAGATGATGTGATTTTCGAATGGAACCAACCAATTCCTATCAATGATTTTTTACCAAAACTGCTTGGATTTCGGGAAAAGTGGAGGAATAAACCAGGCTTGTTCGACACAACGACAAATTTACTGTCTGTCTCACCTTTGCCATTATCAAGCATTAAACCTCCAAGCGAATTTAGAAAACCTATACCGTACATTTATGAAAGACTTCAGACTTTAAGCAAAGTTCAACGTATTAGCCAGTCACTCCTGATTGAGTACATGTGTATAGTGAGTATCATAAATGCATACATCGCTAGAAATGCTGGAGACGAATTGTTTGATGAAGTTACCAGGTCAATTAATAGCATCAATGTGCTCCTAAAGGACTATTACGCAGCGCTTGCAGAAGGGGATCTAATAAAATATTCTACGATTGAAGGAGATCTTCTTCAATTTGCTAATTGGCTTCGCATAGGACTATCTCAAATAACGCCGAATGTTGAATTTTCCGATCCTAACTTCGGCCCACCTCTATCAACAGTCTCACTTGCGAAAGTACTATTATCAATTTCAAACTTTGTATCTTTCATATTTCAAAAAATTGTTGGTACTAAGCCACCACGTCGGCTATTAAAAGAGGCTAACCGGCAAAAAAAATGGAAGAAGCGTCGTAAAATAGTTTTTACGGATGAGTTTAAGTCCCCGTGGAGAGGATTTATTTTTTTTGATCCTACTGCAGGATATCAGATTTGCTTAGGTGAAATTATTTCTCTTCCTTTGTCTGATATCTTCAAACCATTGGATTGGATTACAGTGACTCATGAAATAGGGCATAGTTATTTTAACCGCATCTTCTTTATGCACGTTGAACAAGAATTTCTTAATAATCTTTTAGAGAATATCGATAAACCTAAGAAGGGTATCATTCAAAGAGAATTAGATGATTATGCGAATGAGTTTTTTGCAGACTGGTTTGACTACAAACATTTTTTTAAGGATGATCTTGACTTCTATATTTGGCATATTTGGAGAACATGGATTTATACTCCCCGTGTCTTTATTTTTACGCCAAAGTATTGGATGAGAACTGTTTTTCTTAGGCTTTGCAACCGCTGGAATATAATTGATGAAGCTATCGCCGAAATTCAAAAACAAAATGGATATCAAAGAGATGACAAAACAAAGAAGGATATCATGATGTTATTGAATCGTGAGATTAATTATACTACAGCACTTGTCAAGAGGTTTTTTCCAGAAGCATATCATAAGATAAAACTTACTTCGCAGGAAAGAAAGGAAGTTTTGGAGGGATTATATTTAATGTACCATTTTGCTTCCGTGTTTGAGAGGTACTATGTCAATGATGATTTAAGGAAGGCATTAAACAAGCCTTATCCCCAAATAGACAATCATATTGATTCCCTCATGAATGGAAAAGTTATTACTGATTCAATTCCGAATCCTTTCCTGTTGACAAAAAACCTTCTGAGAAAGGCAATGTTTCTCGAGCATAGACGAAAAGCAAGCTTAGACAAAATTTCCGTGGCATTTATTCATAGTCTATTGAAAACTTCAGTCTCATGAACACTCTGCGAAATCGAAGACCTTTACTTTTGTTATTAGAGAGCAGTTTCTCTAAAGATGATATTCAGAGCCTTATTAATCTACAATGGCTTCCAACCTCCATCGATGTCAGGGCAGCCCCTTTCAAAGCGGATACTCTTAAAAGAGAAACCTTAGGTTTTGATTTTTCTCAGAAAAAGAAGTTTTGTTTAACTTTGGGAAGCCCTTGCATAGTTCTGACAAAATTACCTTTGCTTGGTAATCCATGCGCCTACGAAAGTGGAAAATTTACTGTTATATCATCGACACAATGGCAAGGTAAATTTATCAACATTCCAGACAAGGCTATTTTAGTTCTTCATTTGCTCAAATGGCTTGTAGGCAAGCATGCTTGGAAGCATAGCGACCCTTGTCTTATTAATACTGAATATCGAGACTTGTCCAAAAGTACGGCACACTTTTGTTCTGACTGCAAAGATCGTCTTTCTTCCTCTCATACAAACGCAATAGTCTTGGTCTCAGAAGCTTTAAGGCTTTTGATGTCTTCAGCAAAAGATAAGAGTGAAGCTTTAAAAAAACATTCGGGTGAACTTCTTAGATCATATAATGATTTATCACTACCAACGCTTGTACGTCTTCGACACACAGAGTGGATGATGGATTACGGTATAAATATGAAACCAAAAACTAGAGATTGGCTGACCAATACCGCTACCCGTGTATTCAAAGAGAAAGAAACAATAAAAAAGAGCTATATATCACGCAGTGGTCAAAAACCAAGATATCCAACTTTTATTGCCGCCCGCAGATGGAACTCATGGACACCTGCGATTCCCGAAAATCTCCAATCCAAACAAATATCTCGTGAAGGAAAGAAAATCTTTTATAGGAAAAGTGGAGGAGGTTATTTGATATCTGACGGGAAAACATGTATTGCTGTTGATCCTGGGTTTGGTTTTATCGAGCTACTTTATCATTTTTATGGTTTAACCGTATGCGATATTGACGGAATTGTAATCACGCACGATCATCCGGATCATTCCGCCGGTTTACAGAACATCTTGACCCTTAGATATATTTTCAGAGATCATTGCCCTGAGTTGAAGGTTTATTTGAATTTGAGTTCTTTCAACCTCTATCAACCGTTACTTAATTATCATTCAGATGTTACGAAGTTTTATCAACTTATTGCTAAGCAACCTATCAAGATTGGAAACTTTGAGATTTATCCTATGTCAGTCTTTCATGACGAAATAGTTAACTCATGTTCAGCAAAGACAAGAAAAAAAGTAGGCAAGTCCACTACTCTCGGTATAGTCTTTAAAGGGCAGTCTGATGATGTCCGGAAGAAGTTTTTTAAGTTTTCAATTGTAGGTGATACGTCCTTTCCAACTACAGCAGCAAGTATTTTGGCTTGGACAGACTTCTTCTCAGATTCTGATATAGTCTCTCTTCATTTAGGATCTATCGAAAAGGATTGGGAAGACCTGACCAAGAAAGCTTCTCGAATAACCTACGGCGCAGGGCGGCATCTGGGCATAATAGGTGTGGCGAAAATGATCAGCCTACTACAGCCAAAAGTTGCTGTTGTTACGGAATTTGGGGAAGAACTAGGTATTAAAAAGTATCGCCTCGCAATAACAGATACGGTAAGGCAGTTTGTGACAATAGCAAATTCTACCATTCTTCCGGCAGATGTGGGTCTCAGCTTAACATTATTTGGTGATGAAATTCTTTGCCGATGCTCATGTGGTAAATATATACCAGTTGCCTTAGCAACGCCTAAAGAGAGGAATGGTTTTATCAACTATGAATATACTTCTGGCTGCGCTTCAAAATTACACCATATTAACTTGGCTTGAACCTAAAATTATAAAGATGTCCAATCATGTAGCCTAACAAAAAATTACAGATAACATGAATTTCATGGGAATCAGCATGCAGGATTAAATCGGAGAACAACGCAAAATGTATCAGATCTTTCAAAACCTATTTTAAAACCATTCAATATTTTTGGCAAAAATATTATTTTTATACTTTCTTCTCGATGTCCATAAACACACCTCTTTAATAGACACTAAAAAATGTGTTACTGAACTCTGCAGTTATTATCCTTTAACCTATTGAGAAAATATGGGGATTAACAGACATTTAATAAATCGGCTTCATCTTTCTGGCGCAAAGACTATTTTTCCATCAACCATTTCATAATCGCAATTGACAATAATACTGCATAGCAGTATATTTTTGAGCATGGAATATCTTTTAGTTGAATTCGATGAACAAAGAGGTGTTCTCATCGATGATATTGAGGAAGGGTTTACCAATGAGGTCATCGAACTGGAAACAGGTACTTATCTGATTTCGCTCATCGAGCCTAAGGATTTTGCACCTGAGTCCCGCGAAATCATCCTCAGAAGAACCACGGCAACAAGGCCGAAGGTGATCCGTTTTGAAAAAGTCTGAGACATCACACCGAATCGTTCTTACGATCATCCTCGCCCTTTTCTTTTTAAGTAGTTGCGCCCACTATACAATCAATCAACCGGCAAAATACGCTCACCAAAACGATTCTTACGAATTTAGTAATTTTAGTCAGTCGACAGATGCAGATGAGACTTTTGTCATTCTCACTTTTTCAGGCGGCGGAACCCGTGCCGCAGCGTTCTCTTATGGAGTACTGGAAAGGCTGAGGACGATACCTCTTCCAGGCAAAGATAAAACCCTACTCGATGAAGTGGATGTTATCTCGACGGTGTCAGGCGGGTCCTTTACCGGCGCTTACTATGCTCTCTTCGGAGATCGGATATTCGAAGATTACAAGGAGAAGTTTCTCTACCGGAACATCGAGAAAGAACTCACATTTAGATTGCTGAACCCCGTAAACTGGTTTCGCCTCGCATCTCCATATTACAGCCGCATCGATCTGGCGTCGGAACTTTACGACAAAACAGTTTTTGACTCCTTGACCTTCCAGGCTTTAGCTGATAAAGCGAAGAGACCTTTCCTCATCATTAATGCAACCAACTTATATCAGGGCGCCCTCTTTGAATTCACCGGCGAGCAGTTCAACTATATTGGCTCTGATATCCTTTCCTATCCCGTAGCGAGGGCGGTAGCAGCATCGTCCGCATTTCCTTTCCTCCTTGCACCTGTCAGCCTTGTGAATTATCCATTTCCTCCAGATTATGAGATTCCCGAGGCCGATAAAATGGCGATGAAAGACTATTGGATAAACAAAGAACGGTACTTCAGTGCCATCAATAATCTCATATTCTCTGACAAGGCTAACCATCCTTACATCCATCTTATGGACGGCGGGCTTGCAGACAATATCGGTTTGAGGGCGATCCATGACCTGTATGTAAGGGGTGGCATCAGGAAGAAAATCAACGATGGTAAGATTAAATATCTCCTTGTGATTGTAGTGAATGCCAAGAATGAACCGCCACAGAAATTTGATCTGAAAGAAAGTCCTCCGGGTCTGGCAACCGTCGGACTAAAGACCTGCACGATATCAATGGACAATTACTCCTTCGAAACAATTGAATCGATTAAGCAGCTATTCGAGGAAAGGATAAAAGCGCAGCAGTATATCGAAAGTTGTCAGGAGCAACTCGATAAGCATTGCCCGGACAGCTACAAGCTTCCGAGCATGTCGGGTGGGCAAATGAAACTATATGTAGTGGATATTTCATTTGACAACATATCAGATAAAGATGAACGGGAATTCCTGAAGAATCTACCCACAACATTTAACCTCGAAAAAGAGGAAGTTAACAGGCTGATCGAAGCAGGTGGTCGTCTTCTTGTCGAACATCCCGAGTTCAAAGCATTCATAGAAGAATACCAATAGAAAGTTTTGCTCTTCATAGAAGGAGGTGCTTCCAAAAGACTTATCCATTCCGTCAAATGCTGCTGGCGATTTCTCCTGTGCCACTCAGCAACTGTTTTTTTAAAGGATCGAGGTAATCTGCTTGCTGTGCTGCCCATGTAAACCATTTCCCAAGCTCGCTATCAGGCGTCACTTTTCCGTTATCCCGGCTCGCTTGCTCCTTGACTGCGTCAATATATTCACGAATCTGTTTGCTCTTATTCCAGTTTTTAACATCCTGCAGGAGCGCTGAGACTCTTTCCTTTTCTTCTTGTATTGCTCGTTCCTTTTCGATACGCTGCCGCTCAAGCTCTTCCCATTCCCTTTTCTCTATTTCTCTTTGCAAGTCTCTTGATCGCAATATACTGGAAGCCCTTATAAGACCAATGACAAAATCGTTAAGACAGTTCTCAAGTCTTGCCTTTTTCCCATCGGCCCAGGAGTGCCGAATGTTTCCCCAATAAACATTGTTTATCTTTAATACCAGCTCACCAGATGGAACGTATGTATATTTTTCGAAAGACTTCCATGGTTTTTGTTCGATGTCTTTCTTCTCCTGAGAAGTCAGTATTCGCTCGACCTTTCTTGCCGGTTCCTCCAGAAGAATCTCGATCTTCTGATTCAACAGAGTTACATAAGTAAGATCCCGGCCTCTGTAAGTATTGTATTGATCATTTCTGAATGACACAGAGAATCCCCTCTCTACAAACCTCTTCACCAGTGCATCCAGAATTCTCATCGCCCTGTTAATGCTGTTACGAGAAATAGATACATTGAAACACTTATCAGAATGTGGGGAGACCCGGCCGTACTGGTCCGGCTTTGCTGCGTTAAGTATATTCAGTGTTTTTTCTATTAGTGGATGAGGAGAAGTTAATCTCGAGTGAACTTGAATTTTATTCTGTGGCGATTCTTCAAGCGATATCAATACGCGTGCTTCCGCATCATGGGCTTCATCTATCGGCAGTATCTCCTTTTTCTCACGTTGCAATGTGTAGATGTCCATATCTCCAAATTTAAGGGGCGGTAAGGGAGTTTTATCCATCTTCTCTTTTTGCCAGTACCCTCTGCCGGGTAAAGGTATCTTCAGTTTCCTACAGATTTTTGCAAGGCCTACATCAGATAAAGAATATTTCCTGGCTAATGCTGACATAGGCTCAGACCATACCTCTTTGTATAAGGCTTCCCTTTTCAGCTCAAGTGTTTCATACATTTATACTCACCTCTGCAATTGAAATTTTTCGTATCATAATACATGCAGGACCATATAATATTGCCCGGCTACGCCTCCTGCCGATACTCCTGCAATTAGAGCACAACCGTTACGGAAAATGGCTGCCAGCTGTAATACAGTGCTGAATTTCTTCAACTATCCTTGCTATCAAATTTTTGTAATCAGATAGTAAAAAATGATGGTCAGTATAACCGCAGCGATCCATCTTTTATAAGAGGTTTTAAACTTATCCCGGTTTTTCAGTACAATTCTATGTGAATTCACTCTGGACATATTTGGTACATATTTGCCTGTGCTATTCCATTCCTCCAATAATCTTGTTTTCGGTCTGTCAACGGAATCACCCAGGTAAAAAGGGTAATTCTCCGCCTTGATTTTGTATGATCTTGTCACATTCCTCATATTACCGTCTGTGCTCACCAGGATTACCCTTCCGGTACCTTCTTCCTTGAGTTTTATTGCAGTTCCGACGATCCTGTTATCAGCGCTGCTCGCGAGATCATCAATGACCTGATACTGATTGTATATCCTCACGATGGATCCGGCAGAAGTCCTGGCCCCGGTCGATATGTCCTGATAACTTCCCAGCATATCAAGAGTTCTTGTCACTTGTCTTGCCGCTTTTGCCCTGTGCTCATCCGGATCAGGGTGCCTCTTCAACCCGTCAAGTTCTTTGATAACAGCGGTCGGTACGATGATCTCATTTCCCCCCAGCTTGTAGAAGACATCCGGATCTTCTATTAAGACACTGGTGTCGATAACAAAAATCTTTTTCCTAACATCATCCAATATACTCTTTCTCTCCTTTCTTGAATATTTTAAGTGATGTTTTATAAGCATTTAAAGATACTTTAATATCATTAATAAGTAATTATAGCATTTCGTGCATATTTGTCAATTCATTTTATGATATTTAGTCTGAATAAATTTGATATATTTTTCTTCAGGTGATAATATGTGTACATTTAAAGACAGGTGGTGTGAACCATGTTGATAGTAAACCTCAAAGCTCTCATAGAGCGGAAAAGCGCTGTTGAAAGAAGAAAGATCACTTATAAAGTTATCGAACAAGAAACCGGAGTTAAGGCATTAACCTTATCCAGGATGGCAACCAATCACAACTATAATGTCAGCCGGAAGGACCTTGAAAAACTCCTGCTCTTTTTCAAATGCCAGCCTAATGACCTATTAACGCTGATTGAAGAGAAAGAGTAGGGAAATGCTTCTTTCAATACTTATGAGGCTTCCAAATTTTATCAAATCAAATGATTTATAGGAGGCAATATGGTAGAAGAAAAAACTTTTAGTTTCGGAAGCTGCAAAAACGAGAGCTAATGCCGCGCATCTTTGATAACATAGAACAGGAGCTTCTGGGCGCACTTCGTGACACCCTTAACCTTTCTGATCGTGCGGATTTTTGTGTAGGATATTTTAATCTCCGTGGCTGGAAACAGCTCGATTCCTATATAGAGAAGTGGTCAGGCGGTGAAGAAAATTGCTGCCGCCTTCTTGTGGGAATGCAGAAACTTCCTCAGGATGAACTCTTATCTGCATTAAGTCTCATAAAACAGGACAAAGAGATTGATAACCAGACAGCTCTCCGGATAAAGAAGAAATTGGCCGAGGAGTTCCGCGAACAGCTTGTATATGGTATTCCTAACAATGAGGATGAAGTAGGTCTCCGCAGGTTAGCAGCTCAGATAAAAGACAAGAAAGTTGTCGTGAAGTTATTTCTGAGGCACCCATTACACGCAAAGCTTTATCTGCTCTTCAGGCAGGATCCAAACAGCCCGATTGTAGGCTATCTCGGAAGCAGTAATCTGACCTTTGCCGGACTCTCACAGCAAGGGGAATTAAATGTGGATGTTCTTGATCACGATGCCTGTCAGAAACTTAAAAATTGGTTTAAGGACAGGTGGAATGATAGATGGTGTATCGATATCTCCGATGATCTTGTCCGGATTATCGAAGAAAGCTGGGCGCGGGAAGACCTGATTCCGCCTTATTATATATATATTAAAATGGCCTATCACCTTGCGCAGGAAGCAAGAGCAGGCCTGTCGGAATTCCGTATTCCTCGCGAATTCGGTAAGAAGCTCTTTGAATTTCAGTCTGCTGCAGTGAAGATTGCTTCACATCATCTCCACAAAAGGAATGGCGTATTGCTCGGAGATGTCGTAGGTCTCGGGAAAACATTAATGGCGACCGCTGTTGCCCGAATCTTTGAAGACGATTTCGGACTGGAAACACTCATTATCTGTCCTAAAAATCTCGTAAAGATGTGGGAAGAGTATGTTCACCGTTATCGTATGCGTGCAAAGGTTCTTTCTATCACACGTGTAATAAATGAGCTGCCCAGTCTGCGGCGGTATCGCCTAATTATAATCGATGAGAGTCACAATTTACGTAATCGTGAAGGGAAACGCTATCGATCAATCCATGAGTACATCGAGGAAAACGAAAGCAGATGTATCTTGCTATCAGCTACTCCATATAACAAGAACTATCGCGATCTTACCAGCCAACTCCGCCTCTTTGTACAGGAAGACAAAGATCTTGGTATTCGCCCGGAAAGGCTCCTCCGAGAATTAGGAGAGACAGAGTTCATACGAAGGCATCAATGTCCTGTACGCTCCCTTTCTGCGTTTGAAAAAAGTGAATATCCTGATGATTGGCGCGATCTCATGCGTCTTTATATGGTAAGACGTACAAGAACATTCATACAAGATAACTACGCGGAGACAGACCCTGAAACAAGCCGTAAATTTCTCACCTTTGAAGACGGAAGCCGTTCATATTTCCCCGATAGGAAGCCGAAAACAGTGAAGTTTAAAATTGATGACAGCAATTCGTCTGACCAGTATGCACGTCTGTATGCTCCGGATGTAGTTGATACCATCAACGGACTCACCCTGCCGAGATACGGCCTTGGCAATTATATTGCCGAAACCCCGCACGAACCACCGACACCAGCAGAGGCAAAAATTATGCAGGACCTTTCCCGCGCCGGCAAGAGGCTTATGGGGTTCTGTCGCACAAATCTTTTCAAGCGCCTTGAAAGCAGCGGACAGTCATTTCTCTTATCGGTGGAGCGGCATATTCTACGAAATTACATTTATCTCCATGCTATTGAGCATGGTAACCCCGTGCCCATTGGGACACAGGATCCTGAGATGCTCGACTCCCGGTTTTTCGATGAAGATGCGGATGACATGTGTATGACGGCAAATATATTCGACGAAGAAGAAGAAACGAAGGTGTGCCACAGTTCATCTCTTCGCACTGAAAAAGATTTCAAGAAGAAAGCGGAGGAGGTCTACAAGGGTTATGAAACCCAGTTTAAAAAGCGCTTTAAATGGCTGCGCTCGTCTCTGTTTTTTAAGGACCTCGAAAAAGACCTTCGCAAAGATATTCAATCTCTCATCAAGGTCCTCGCAAAGTGTGGGGATTGGGACATAGAGAAAGATACCAAACGGGATGCACTTTATAATCTGGTAGCCAAGAAACATCCGGATGAAAAGATTCTGGTATTCAGTCAATTTGCCGATACAGTGCGCTATCTTGAAGCCGGCTTGAAAAAACATATCACAAAGATCGCAGGCGTGACAGGAGATACGGATGATCCTACCGAGATGGCGTGGCGATTCAGTCCTGAAAGTAATGAGAAACGTGACCTAATAAAACCGGAGGACGAACTGCGAGTTCTCATCGCAACCGACGTCCTCAGCGAAGGGCAGAACCTCCAGGACTGTTCCATAATAGTGAATTATGACCTCCCCTGGGCAATCATCAGGTTGATACAGAGGGCAGGCCGTGTGGACCGGATAGGTCAGAAAGCAGAAAACATTATCTGCTACTCTTTCCTGCCTGCAGATGGTGTAGAACGTATCATCAGATTGCGTGCACGGGTTCGTTTGAGACTTCAAGAGAATGCTGAAGTGGTTGGGACAGATGAAGAATTTTTCGAAGATGATCGTAATGAACAAGCAATACTTGACCTCTATAACGAAAAAGCAGGCGTTCTTGACGGGGATATTGACGGTGAGGTGGATCTTGCCTCATATGCATATCAGATCTGGAAAAATGCAATAACTGCTGACCCGGAAATACAAAAGATCATCCCTTCGCTTCAGCCGGTAATTTATTCAGCCCGGAAACACATACCTAATGAAAAGGAGCCTGAAGG
>VGWX01000075.1 GCA_016873615.1 Nitrospira sp.
ATAAATTACATTAATAAGCATAAAATTCTCCTTGCAATTTTATTCATAATTAAAATTATACAGCTCTGAAGCTACTTGTCAATCCTACCGGGGTAGGGGGTGATACTATTTGAACCGTGCATTTTTTTGAAATCTGTGGGGTCAGACTTATTTCTGCTCTTTCACAAAATCAATGTATTTGACCAACACAAGAGGAGACAGGTCGGCAAACATTGCGAGAAGCATTGCTGTACAGATAAAAAACAGTAAGATCAGTCTGCGCCAGAGTTCCATGATGCTTATGAAATACTACTTACTCTGCTTTATCATTTTGCGTATATCATCCACCTTATAGCGTGTCCCCATGCCAAGGAGCTTTTCTCCCTGCATAGGCCAGATACCCTGGATTCCGTTAACCGGCCTGAACTCGCCTTTCTCATCTTTCTTCAGGAACAGAAATACCTTCGACCCTGGCAAGGGTATCTCCACATTATCTTCTATCCAATCCTCTGCTTTCATGGTGTTGATAATTATTGGCTCATTCTGTGATAACGTGCCCTTCAAAGTTTCAGTAACCTTTAATTCATTCTTGAGCAGCGAGAGCTTGCTCTCAGGTGTATATCCTGTTTTTGTGATCTGATACACTTCAGCGATTACTATATGTTCAGCGGTGCTGATCAATTCAGATACAGGAAGCGTACGGATCATACCATGTGAAATATGAGTGAAGGCCATGAGACATGCAGAAAAAAATATGACTGCAATGTTCAGCTTTGATTTCATAAGTCCTCCCCGGTTGGTTTCTGTGGTTCCCCGGATGATTTAGGAAAACCGTATGATTTGCGGTCAAGACAGGGACGGCTGATAGCCGTCCCTTATCACGTGGATAAAGTAGTGTTGGTGAAAGCGCTTCCCCTCACGAAAAATTAACGCGTTCTCCCCTGTTGGGCATCTCCGGCTGCCTGTTTTTGTTCTAAAGCCGCAGTAAGGGTTTCTTTTTGCGATTTTAATTGTTCCAGCAGAGCAGTAATCTTGTCATATGCCTGGCGTACTTGCTCATTCTTTATGCTTTCATTGATGGTAACCATTTCAAGTTCAATATTGCCGATAAAGGTTTTCAGTTCATCCTGTTTTGGCCCGACCTTTTTCTTGATTGCCTTAGAAGCAAGATCTTTCACTTCTTTTATTAAAGTCTCTGCTGCTGAAATATTCTGAGCAGCCTCTTCTTTCATCTTCAGCTTATTCGGCGCGACCTGTGTAAGACCTTCCAAAGCTAATTTTGCAGCCTCTTCAGCTGCAGCTTTTGCTTCCTTATACTTTTTCTGTGTTATCAGTTCCTTTGCCTGTTTCAGTGAATTTTCAGCCTTTGCAAAAATGTCCTGAACATAAAGATCAACCTCTGCTTTTTTTGCATCTGCTATTGCCTTTTCAGCGCTCTCAACCTCTTGTGTCGGTGGTTTTGCACATCCCGCAAAGAGCATTAAAGAGACACAGCAAAGCATGATGAAAAGTGCAAATAACCTGTTTCTGTTACTCATAAAACCCCTCCTTTTAATTTTATTTGAAACAAATTATAGACAGAAAATGCAATAGGACTCAAGAGAAATTTTATGCATCCCTATTGTTTCTTTTCTCCTGACCCTGATTTCTCTGTTCCGGATAATGCATCCCTTGCTATATCCTTCAGCCAGTCTTCTGCATCTTTTAAATCGATCACCTTTTGATATATTGCCCTTGCCTTTTCCGTGTCTCCGGTTTCAGCAAGCGCCTTTGCGTAGCCGAGAAGAAGAGCAGCATATTGATCGCTTTCGGCTATATCAGGATTTTTTGCAAACAGGTCCTCATAGAGTGCAATTGCTTTTTTGTAATTGCCGGTTTGTTCGTATGACATGCGGAGGCGGGTTTTTGCATCAGGAACGAGAGTTGAATCCGGATATTTGCTGATAAGCTTTTCCATAAGTTCAATGACCTTCTGATATTCAGGCGGGTCGTTTGCCAGCAAGTAGAGATTTGAGAGGCGCCAGAGGGATTCCTGCGCCCGTTTTGTATCAGGGCACTGATCGATGACCTGATTATGGAGCTTGATGAACGTGTCAGTTTCCCATTTGTCGGCCTTTGCCATGGTTCCGTAAAGTTCTTTCGCCAATTTTTCCTGTTCTTCAAGTGAGAGCCTAATATCTTTTTTCTCAGAGGGGATACTGCCTGATTTGCCATCTGAAGAAGTCTTCTCATCTGCAATCCCTTGTTCTGAATTCACTGCGAGGGTTATGACGCTATTTTTGTAACTGCCTGCAAAAAGAATGGATGGAATGAAAAAAAACATATAAATAGAAAAAACTATTTTGATCATACTCGCCTCATTTTGCAGTTCAAGGACATCCTCACTTGTTGCTCTTCCGCCAATCCTTCAGAGGAATCGTGCTGTCGGTTACAGCGTCATAAACAGAGATCTTTTTTGTCTGTGCGTCTATCAGGAAGGTCCATATCCTGTTTGTATGAGTCCCCATATCTTCTCCGAAATAAATGGTGTAGGCTGATTGCGGTGTGCCGGGTTTTGCCTTCTTTTCAGGGCTTGATTCTATCTTTGTAAAAGGCTTGCCCCCGCCTTTTCTTATTTGATCCGCGCGAAGCTTGACTTCAGAGAGCTCCCATACGATCTTTTCAGCATCCCCGCCTGAGATAGAAATCCTTTTCACGGCGTTTTTGATTTCATCTTCAAGTACGGCGAGGATTGCATCGAACCGCTCAACATGGTAATAGTAAACTGTGACCGAGTTTGTATGTCCGCCTGCAGTCACCTCAAGATATTCACTTATCCCATCCCTGACGTCTACATTCCAGTACTGTTTTTTGAGATCGGAGAACCCGCATGCCGTAACATAGGAATAAATCTTCCTAACAGCTGCGGCAGGAATCTGTTTGTAAACGGTTTCTCCCTCAGAAGTTTCAGCTCGCTTTTTGTGCTGCTCTCTGGTGACAACGACATCGCCGTTTGCAAGGACCTTTGATATGCTTTTTCCGCCCTGTTCAGCATGCAAAGGTCCGGTTACATAGGTGATGACAAAATCTTCCGGGACATTAACCTGTCCGGTTTCAAGCAGACCGCATGGAATAATGTTATACACCCTGTCAGAAGCGTATTTCCCCTGCGACAAACTATCGAGCAACGAAATATGCTTTTCCATTTGCTTGTCAGGCCAGAATTTCAGGCTTTCCTTGTATTTTTCAATCGCGCCTTTCAGATTTTCTTTTTTCTGAAGGGCATATCCTTCATCTCTCAGGCTTTTTGCCTGTGTCTTCTTCGAGCCATCCTCCAATGATTTGATACGCTTCAGGCGTTCAATAGTCGGCCAGTATTTGGCGCTTTCCCTGAATTTATCCAATGCCTCAGTCTCTTGTTTTTGTTCATAAAGGGTCTTTCCCTGATTCCATAATCTATCAGCTGTCCATTCGTCATAATTCCAGATCTTGTTCCCGGAAGCCGGACCATCCTCTGACTCAGACTGAAATTGAATGATTTCCTTAACTTCTTCAAGGCTCTGCTCATTTGGTTTCGATGTGCGTTTTTCTGTATAGCTCTCCCACATTCCCTGGAAGCGAAATACAGTATGCAAGCTGCCTGATGATTTATCCTTGGCTAAAAAAAGGACGACATTTGTGCCTGGAGGAGGGAATTCAGGCTCATCCTCACGACCTTTTTCAGTATATATAATTATTGTCTTGTTGAGAGGCAAAGAGCCTTTAAGGTTTTCAACAGGCATGAGTTCGTTTTGCAGGATATTATGCCGGCCGGGCTCTTTTCTTTCTGTGATCTTCTGGACTTGTGCTATGCAAATATATTCAGCCTGCCTTACAATTTCTGTGAGAGGCCACATCCTCATCTTTGCAAGTAATGCATTTGAGAGAAAGACTGATAGAAGCATAACGACAAAGATTAGAAAAGACCTTTTTAAAGATAAATCTTTCATCTATTTTTTCTTTTTCTTCTTTTCCTTTTCTTCTTGTTCCTTCCTGAATATCTGTTCCAAAGCGCTTATCCTCTCAGCAGCATGACGCCCCAATTCACTGTTAGGGGCGACTTCGACCTGTTTCCTGTATTCCTGATATGCGGATTCTTTCTCATTGGTCTGATCATAGCAGATTCCCAGTATCCCGTGAATTTCATTGTGCTTGCTGTTCGCTGAAGCGAAAGGTTCAAGGTGCTTTACAGCATTCTCATAATCCTTAAGCCTGTAATAGCTCATGCCTGCAAAGTAGTGAGAAGCAATGTTGTCAGGGTAGATTTTAAGGCTTTGGTTCAGATAGCTGAGCGCTGTCTGGTAATTCCTTTCAAGATAATATGAAAACCCCATGCTATGATAGGCCGGCTGGTAATTCCTGTCTATCTCAATCGACCTTGAAAAGTTTGTCCTTGCTTCATATGTCCTGTTTTTCTTTAGCTCTAAGAGGCCTCTCAGGTTATAGAACGGCGCCTGTTTTCCATCTATCTGAAAGGCCTGATTAAGGTTGTACTCTGCATCGGCTGTCCTGTCTTCCCTGTAATTCTTCAAGGCGACGTCATACCATAAGTATGCTATATGACTACGTTTGATCTTTGCAGTCATCTGCTGGAATGTATTGGCGTTTTTCCCGTCGCCTGAACGTGGATATGGCTGCATGGTGCTGATAGTCTGCTGGATCTTTGCCACCCTCTCCTTTGTAGGAGGATGTGTTGAGAGCAATTCATCCAGAAATATGGCTTCCCTGCTCTTTTTCCCCACCTGTTTCAGATATTCGTCAGTGACCTTGTCAAGCCTGTAGTGGGCTGAGACGGATTCATTAGGGTCATAACCTGTTTTTGCCATATACAGTGTGCCGAGACTATCTGCTTGCAGTTCCTGGTCGCGGCTGTATTTCAGAAGGAAAAGGTTTGCGCCTATGGCTCCGGCGCCGAGAATCCATTCAGCATTTTTTTTGTTTTCGAGAGCTATCCCTGTTGCAACAAGGCCGACCTGCACGAGAATGCTCCGTGATATCTGTGCAGCGGAATGCCTTGCAGCCACATGCCCCATCTCATGCCCCATAACAAAGGCGAACTGTCCTTCATTTTCGAGATTTGCAACAAGCCCTCTTGTCATTGCAACATGACCGGGGATGGCCCACGCATTTGGGACCGAGCTGTTCTGTATGATGAAATCAACGGGAAGGTTTGACCGGTGAGAGACAGCATTCAGCCTGTTCACTGTCTGAGACAGATAGCGTTCCAGTTCAGGGTCGTAATATCTTCCGCCGCCTCCAACTTCACCCCATACCGCATTCGGATAAACACTGTTGCCCCAGTCAATCTCCATCTGCTCCGACATCAGCATAAACTCTTTTTGACCGGTGACAGGATTGACTGCACAGTTTGCAATGAAGATTATGAGAATGAGGAGAATAAAAAGTTTAAAAGTAGTTTTAAAAGCGCTCATAAAGTTTTTCCATCTCCTCCTCCCCTCAGATAAAGGGAGGGGCGATTTTACTACCCTCTCCCTTGAGGGGAGAGGGCAAGGGTGAGGGTGTTTAATAGTTTATCCACAGACTCTATTTATAAATAAATACCTTGTGCTTCTCCAGAATCTTTCTGAATTCAGAATGCTTCCTGACATTCACCAGGTCAGGGTCGGTTCTGAGTGCGTCATAGTTATTGAACCCGAGTTCAAGCGCCCTGTCGAGGGAATCAAGAGCGCGATCCAACTGGTTCTGGAGTGAATAAAGGGCCATAAAATTGTAGTGAACCGTCGAGTTGTTCGGGTTGATCTCCTCTGCCTTTTTCAGGTCGTCCATTGCCTTGTTGAATTTCTTTTGCTGCATGTAAGCAACCGCCCTGTTGGAATAGGCTACGTCATAAGCGGTATGTTTCTGTATGGCCACAGTGAATTCTTTAATGGCGTTGTCATAATCGTGCGACTTAAGATAGTTCATCCCCTGCTGCATGTTCAGCTTTGCTTCTGTAGGAACGGCTGTTTGAGCTGTGGAGTCTGTGCTACCCTTGCCTAACTGTGCCGGAGGCGGAGCAGGTGTCTGAGAAGATGGTTGCTGGACTGCCTGCGGGGCCGGCGCGGTCTCCTGTTTTGGCGCCTCAGCCTGTTTAGGTTTTTCACAACCTGAGATGAACAGGCCCATGATTGTTAATCCAATGATGAGAAATCCTGCCATGATTGCCCGAGATGTTTTCATAATTTATAAATCCTCCTTTTGAATGTTTGTTATCTTGCTCTCGCCTGTGAGAGACGCATATTCCAGTTGCTGTTTGTTGCGTTTACCTGTGGATGCTGGCCTGTGCAGCCCTCATCGCGCCATTCTTTTACAGCATCTTCGTTGACAAGGGGCCTTGAATAATAGAATGCATCCCTTATATTTCCGTTATTCCGGGAAAGACCTTTGATGAAATGATAGGTGAATATGCTGTTATGATACCTGTATGATTCCCATGACTTCTCATTCTCACTGCTGGCGCTTATAAGCACTTTCCCCCATCCGTCATCGAGTCCTTTGGAGCCTGAAGGTTCAGTCTTTACATAAGTCGGTTCTTCGACAATAATGTCTTTGGCGCCAAGTATCCTTTTTGCCTGTTTTTTAGATACGCTGTATCCCTCGCTCTCATTCGCAACGCCGATCGATTTCCCTCCCGGCGGTAAAAAACCCGGGATATTCTTGAAGGCGCCGTTGCTGAAACAGATATCAAGTATCATGACCAATCTTTTGGCCTTAAGGTTTTCGATAAACTCTTTCAGCATTGCATCTGTAATTGAAGTGTACCAGACGTCTTCCCTCGGCTGTGTTTTTGTATCGTAGGTGACTATGTGCACCCCTCCGAATTTATCAGGCGGCGTGCCGTGGGTGCTCATATAAATTGTAACAAGATCATCCGGTTGGGCCAAACCCTTTATCTGATCAAAGGCCTTTGCAATATTGTTGCGTGTTGCATTCTGGTCTGTAAGGAAGATTACATTGTTTTTTGGAAACCCGCCCATCTTTGGATCAATAAGGAATTGATAAAAGTTCGTGGCGTCTTTGACTGTAAATTCAAGCGGGGAGATTCCCTGCTTCTCGTGAATGAACTTTCCTATGCCTACAACTATCGCATACCTGTTGCGGATGGGACCTGGAGGCTCGTCGCCCCTTACCGGAGGAGTAAGGACTTTCGCGCGTTTGAAGAGGTCTGAAAAGCTCTTCTCCCATGCCTTGACCTTGATTTCTTCAGGGGTAACAGGCGAGACCCATTTAGGCCCTACAACTGTTTGCGCAAGTGAAAATGCCCTATCGACCTCCCTCTCATCAGAATATTCACCCTTTAACTCCACACGTCCATACTTGTCAAGGACAACCAATCCTTTTGGAACATTGTTTTGTCTGAAAAGGTCATTGATCCGGGATATGTGGTTGGTTGTAATGGGGGAATCTTCTGCTTTTATCTCTATCCCCTGCATAGGGACGACTGCCATGGAGATCAGGAATATGGCGATAAAAAATTTTATGAATCTCATATGTTCTTACTCCAAAGTGGCAAAGTCTTCACTAAGAGACTGTAATTTTGCGGACAGGAATACGCCTGAAAAAGCATATTCTTTCTTTACTGTAAGTTCCTTTGTCATTTCATCTTCTTTGCCCTGGGCTGATACCTTCATCGTCACGCGATAGCGGCCTTCAGGCACATCTTTGGGGATATCGAAATTACCTTCAGCCTTTCTTGTGCCGAGCGCAGAGGTGATTTCATTGTCAACAGCGCCAAGATCCGTCCACTCCTTTTTTTCAGGGTCGTAATAGCTGAGCATTCTTGTCTCAGTCACCTTTACCTCCTGTTCTCCCGGAGGAGCCATAACATAATATGATCCATTCATTTTTACCTTACCGCCGGGTGCTACCCCTTGCGGGTTAAGGGAGAAATTCTCAATTTTCGTAAGATAGCCCTGGGAGGGTTTATAGCCTATCTTTTGTGCGGTTTCCCGCCTGCCGGCAACGGGGAAACTCGTGAGATTTGAATAATAGGCAAGGCATTTACCGTATGCTATGGCAAATGCCAGCGCTCCACCGGCAGCAGCGCCGATTGCCGTAGTCTCAAGTTTGGCATTCTTGCTTCCAAGGAGGTAACCAAGAGCAGCGCCGCCAACAGCTCCGAGAGCGGTATATTTTGCGATACATGTTTTTTGGGCAGACGCCCTTTCCTCTTCAGTGAGCGCAGTGCCGGAAGGTGGAAGAGACGCGCATGCACCGAAGATGAAAGTTATCAGCACAACGACAGCTATAGAACGTGCAAATCCGCTTTTCATCTGTTTCTCCTTTTACCGGTGACGAAGCTTTATTTCAAGAGTTAGAATGCCTCCGTCAGCAATCGCAGACGCCGGAATAACGCCATAGTTAGAGCCACCGGACGATTCAAGCACTATATCCTTCATGCCGCCTTTAATTGGTTTCCATCCATTTTTCGGAGATACGACCGTATAAGTGTTTTGCATGGAATCTTCTACAACTATATCCTTTGAGCCTTTAATGCTTTTAGCGCCTTCTATTGAAGCAATCATGGCAGCGGGCGGAGGTGGGAGTGGTGTGCCTGAAGAAGTTGCTGTCTCATACCCTGAAGAAGGTGGAGGAGGCGGTGGAGGAGGAGTTGCAACTGCAGTGGTATTTACCGGAGGTGGAGGAGCTGAGGCTGTGGTAGTTGTCTGGTTGCCGATAGGGTTGGGATTGTCTGAGAGCATTACAAGGACTTTTTCCACGCCGGTATTACCGGCAAACCTGAAGTTTGTGTTTCTCGGTATCTCCTGTATGGTAAATGCCTCAACATAATCGTTAAACAGGACATTTGTTCTTCCGGTTGGGCCTACATTGAGGATCGTCATATAACCGGGCCTGTTGGTCCGTATGAGCATTTTTATCTTCTCGCCGGTCCTGAAAGTGCGGGATTTGGGTACGATCTTGAACTGCCCATCGTCAGAGAGAAGCGCTAATTGATAAGAGATTCCAGTATACTTTTCCTTCTGTGCCGGCGCTTCAGAGACGCGCGCCGGCGCCCGAGTAACGGACATCCCTACGGAAGGGCCTTCGCCACTGTCAAAAATGGCTTTGGCGCCCTTGCCTGATTTGGCGTCTGCTGTTGTGAGAGAAAAAATGAGAACAGAGATGCTGATAATGATCAGGAATAATAAACTTTTCTTAGACATAATGTCCCCTCCTTTTGTTTTACAGGTTAATCTAAAAAATATATCCTAATAAGGAAATGTATAAAAAAAGAATAATAAATTTATTATGAATAAGTAAAGTTATTTATATGGTATTCCGTTTTACAATCTATTGCTATAATATGGCCGATACAAATGATTGCAGATAAGCTTTAAAAAATGAAATCAAAACTTGACATCTCCCCTTATCTCAAAGTATTTACCAGCCGGCGGATTGCAGTTATAACATTCCTTGGTTTTTCATCAGGCCTTCCTTTGGCCCTGACCGGCGGAACTTTGCAGGCATGGATGGCTGTGTCAGGTGTTGATTTGCGCACTATAGGCATATTCGCTCTGATCGGATTGCCGTACACATTGAAATTCTTCTGGTCGCCGCTGATGGACCGTTTTGTACCGCCCTGGCTGGGAAGGCGCCGCGGCTGGATACTAATTACACAGCTAAGTCTTGTCATAGGGATTGCTGCAATGGCATTCAGTTCTCCGCAGCATGCCCCGTTGTTCCTCGCGGCCCTTGCTTTAATTGTAGCTTTCATGTCCGCCTCTCAGGACATTGTAATTGACGCTTACCGCACCGACGTCCTGCGCGAACAGGAAAGAGGAGTTGGAGCAGCCGTTTTTGTCATGGGATACAGGATCGCAACGCTTGTTTCCGGAGCTTTGGCCCTTGTTCTGTCAGACCATATCGGATGGCAGAATACCTATTTATTAATAGCCGGGGTAATGGCAATGGGTATGCTGCCAACGCTATTGGCGCCTGAGCCTGCAGAGCAGGCAATCCCTCCAAAAAGCATGAAGGAAGCTGTGTGGGGTCCCATGACGGATTATTTTTCGAGAAACTCTGCATGGTTGCTCTTATTGCTCATTATCCTTTATAAACTGGGAGACGCCTATGCAGGGGCGCTGACCACCGCCTTTCTTATAAGGGGGATAGGTTTTTCTGTAAGCGAAGTCGGCGCCATTAATAAGGGACTCGGGTTTGCATCTCTGATTATCGGCGCAATGTTAGGAGGAGCCTTAATGGTGCGTCTCAGGCTTTTTCGCTCCCTGCTGATTTTTGGGATACTCCAGGCGGTATCCAACCTTTCGTTTATGGCGCTTGCATGGTTTGGGAAAAGCTACGGATTGCTTGTTTTCGCAGTGGCATTTGAGAACTTTACCGGTGGCATGGGAACAGCGGCATTTGTCTCACTTCTCATGGCTATGTGCAACCACCGTTATACTGCAACACAGTATGCATTTCTTTCATCTTTTGCAGCGCTCGGACGGATTTTTATATCTCCGACATCCGGATTTCTCGTAGAGTCAATCGGCTGGACAAGTTTCTTTTTTGTGACCTTTCTTACTGCCCTGCCGGGATTATTGCTATTGTGGTGGCTGCGAAATGTTCTCTATAATCTGCAGGAAACAGGATAGCATCTCTACTATCAAGTAGAAGGGTTGTATCTATTTCGGCCTCAGTATTATCATGCCGGGGTTGCCGGTCATGTAATCCCTGAAATTCTGATCGATCACTTTGCGGAATTCCTGACGGGATGAGGCATGCCTCAGATACAGGGCGTTATCTTTCTTAATGATGATCCCTGCATGTGATACATCCAGTCCCTTCAATGGTGAATATATCCCGGCATAATCACCGGTCCGGAGGTTGCCTGAAACAGAATCGTCGATTGAATCCGAAGGTATATATATAATCTCTCTCGATAAAGGTTGAATCCCGGCAAGAAAATATGACCCATCCTCTTTCTCATTAAGCGTTTTCTGAACCTTCACCGCATTCTGTCCGCCGATATCTTCTGTAATATCATCAACAAATTCAGCATTGTGTACTATCCAGTCCGTGAAAAAATGATTTCTGTTCGCAAATTCTTCTATCCCGTATTTATATCTCACCTTTCTCAGGCTGGATTCAAATGCAGAAAAGGAATCCGACAGGCGCATTGCCTCGATATATTCAATAAATGTAAGACAATCGACTCCCCTGAGATTGATGACAAAAACCTCTGATATATCTTTGTCGCCAATTAAGGTTTTCTCAGCATAGTCTGTATCGAGGAGTTGTTTTGAAAGAAAGTCAATACGCTCTGTGATATCCATGATTTCTGATCCTTTGCGGATGATCCGATCCAATCCATCGTCACTGAACTTGCCCAGGTCAATATGCCTTGCATACATAGTTATCATTATACTAAATAGGATTCTGTTTATTAACTCTATATTTCACCACCCTCCCCAACCCCTCCCCTCAAGGGAGGGGTGAATTTAGAACCCTCTCCCTTGAGCAACTGTGATTTTTGTCAAGGGATTGGTGGTGTTGGGCAAGTTGAATAATCAGCTTGCCACGGGATTCGATTTTTCATTATTGAATTGAGAATGACCAATAACTTTCTCATACAGGCTG
>VGWX01000076.1 GCA_016873615.1 Nitrospira sp.
ACCTTTCTACTTCGATTGTAAAATCGACATGTCCGGGAGTGTCTATGATATTGATTTTATAAGCTTTCCAGTAACATGTTGTAGCAGCAGAGGTGATGGTAATCCCTCTTTCCTGTTCCTGAACCATCCAGTCCATGACAGCAGTGCCATCATGCACCTCTCCAATCTTGTAGGTAACACCTGTATAATAGAGGATCCGTTCGGTAGTTGTAGTCTTCCCTGCATCGATGTGTGCCATGATGCCAATATTGCACGTCTTCTGTAATGAAAATCCTGACAAAACTATTCTCCTCTATTCTTCCTACCATCTATAATGGGCAAAGGCTTTATTGGCCTCCGCCATTTTGTGGGTATCTTCTTTCTTCTTGATAGAAGACCCGGTATTGTTAAAGGCATCCAGCAACTCACCCGCCAGTTTTTCCGGCATAGTCTTTTCAGCTCTTGCCCTTGAATAATTAATGATCCACCTGAAAGCAAGGGCTGAACGCCTATGCGGCCTGATCTCTACAGGCACCTGATACGTTGCACCGCCGACTCGCCTGGGTTTTACCTCCAGAACAGGCTTTGCATTTTCAAGCGCGGTTTTGAATACTTTAAGCGGGTCGCTTCCTGTCTTTTTCTTTAAAATATCAAAAGCGCCATAACAGATTCTCTCTGCTGTGGCTTTCTTGCCGCTCTCCATTATTGCATTCATAAATTTACTGACAATCTTACTGTTATATTTCGGATCCGGCAAAATGTCTCTTTTTTCAGCAACTCTTCTTCTTGGCATTTATAACTCTTTCTTATTTGGGCCTTTTGGCTCCATATTTAGATCTTCCCCTTCTCCTGTCAGCAACTCCCATGGAATCCAGGGTGCCCCTAATAATATGATATCTGACACCAGGAAGGTCTTTGACCCTTCCTCCTCTGATCATGACAATAGAATGTTCCTGAAGATTATGGCCGACTCCGGGAATGTATGCTGTAACTTCCATTGCATTCATCAGTCTTACCCTTGCGACTTTTCTCAGCGCTGAGTTAGGCTTTTTGGGAGTGGTTGTGTAAACCCTTACGCAGACCCCCCTCTTTTGAGGACATCCTCTTAATGCAGGACTTTTGGTCTTAACCTTCACCTTTTCACGGCCATTTTTAACTAATTGTGCAATAGTCGGCACTTTACCTCCAGAAATTTATTCATTGTAAAGCTGGATTATACAGCAAGTGAAAATAATACCAGAGACGGTTTTTTTTGTCAAGGGATTTTGAAAATTCAAAGTCCCTCTTTTTTATCAGAGGGACTTTGTCGTTCAATTAACCTTTTACTACATTAATTGCTCTGGGACCTTTTGGGCTTTTTTCAATCTCGAATATTACGGAATCACCTTCGGCAAGAGATTTGAAACCATCGCCGGATATGGATGAATAGTGCACAAAAACATCTCCGCTATCTTCGCTTGTGATAAATCCGAATCCCTTGGATTCATTAAACCACTTAACTGTTCCTTTAGCCATACTTTACCTCCTTACTTAAAAACTAAAATCTCAGAATAAAGTCATACGAAATAAAAAAAGCCACAAAGCTAAAAGTCCTTGTGGCTTTATCAGATACAAAAACTTCTGAAACTTCAACCGTACATTACCACGTGCAACTGTAAAAAGTAAACACCTAACCCATATTATTCATGAAATTATTGACAACTTCTGAGGATAGAGTATTAGAGCGGATTCTTTTGCTGATAGTCAAATACAGGGGTCTGCGTCAAAAATGTAAGAGGAGTTGCAAGAAGTGTTTTTTTGCGCTATAATCTGATAGTAAATGAGCTAACAGATAAGGAGGAGCGTTATGACAGACAGCGTAGAGAAACTTCTGGAACAAAGAAAGTCTTTATTCAAGGAGTTGGCGAAGGCAGGCAACTTCAGGCGCGGCACGATATCAATAAACTACCGGAAATGCGGAAAGAAAAATTGTGTGTGCACAAAAAAAGGACACCCCGGTCATGGGCCGCAATTCCTCTGGAGTACGACAATCAAGGGTAAAAGCTATACGAAGCAACTCAAGGTCGGCCCGGAACTGCAGAAATATATAGAGGAAAACGACAACTACCGAACCTTTCAGCGTCTTTGTAATGAGATTATTACAGTAAGTGAAAAGCTGAGTGATCTTACTCCCTTACCGGAAGTTGGTGTTGGAGATGACACTGAACTGGAAGAAGTTAAAAAAAACTTACAAAGGCGCTTTGCGGGGAGATACAAAAAGAAGTGGACCGGATAGTCACAATGGTAGGGCAAGAGGGGCGAATCGATATGGAATCCCTTGAGATGTGTATTCGCTCATCTATGCACGGCATTGGGGGTCTTATGCTCGAAACTCTTCTTAATTCAGACAACAGCGGTTATAAAGGCAGAAGCATTCCGTGCGATAGTGGGCACACCTATGAGTTTTTGGAATATCGGGAAAAAGAAGTTATGACGGTATTGGGCAAAGTGGATGTAACCCGTGCTTATTATTATGACCGTTGCTGTGGCAGCGGCATGTGTCCGAAAGACAAGGATCTGGATATAGAATGTACCTCTTTCAGTCCGGGAGTCAGAAGAATAATGGCCAGAGTCGGTGCCTATCGGGCTTTTGGTCTTGGACATGAGGATATAAAGGAAATGGCAGGTCTGGATATCACCGCCAAAGAAATAGAAAGGGCATGTAATAAGATTGGGCATCAGGCGGAAGAGTTTTTTGATAAACAAGCCTCTCAGGTGCTATCGGAGAAAGTAATCCCGATAAAATCCGTTCCGAAGATGTACATTTGTATGGATGGCACAGGGGTTCCAATGGTCAAGAAAGAGCTTGTTAACAGTATGGGGAAAGCGGAAGATGGTAAGGCCAAAACCCGAGAGGTGAAACTGGGCTGTGTGTTTACGCAGACCGGACTTGATGAAAAAGGGCATCCTGTAAGAGATGAAGGATCAACGAGTTATGTGGGGGCAATTGAGACATCAGAGGATTTTGGAAGACGAATATATGCGGAGGCAAAACGGCGTGGGGTAGACAGGGCAAAAGAGGTTGCAGTGTTAGGCGATGGGGCTACATGGATATGGAATATTGCAGATGAGGCTTTCCCTGAAGCAGTTCAGATTATCGATCTTTATCATGCAAGGGAACATTACTGGAAAGCGGGCAGAACTGTCCTTGATCACGACAAAAAGAAGCTGCACAAATGGGCTGACAAAAGGCGCAAAGAGCTGGATAATGGTCAAGTTGAGAAGGTCATAGAAGCAATCAGACAACTGTCGCCATCTTCAGAATGTTACAGGGAGATATGTGAAAAGACCATCAATTATTTTGAGAAGAACAAAGAACGGATGAGATATAACGTCTTCAGAAAAAAAGGTTATTTTGTTGGCTCAGGTGTCTTAGAAGCAGGTTGTCGCTCGGTTATCGGTCAAAGACTGAAACAATCCGGGATGCACTGGTCTGTTGAGGGCGCTAATAATATTATTTCCTTACGGTGTTGCTTCTTCAGCAATCGCTGGGAGGATTTTTGGGAATACCGTGCAGCTTGAATCAGTTACCTATAAATTTGTCGCACACCCCTCGAAGACACATAACTTGTTTTTTAACAAATAAATATGTTATTTTAATAATTCATTTGGAGGTAAATAGAATGTATGCAATCATTGAAAACGGGGGAAAGCAATACAAGGTCTTTCCGGGTCAGACAATCAGGGTAGAAAAGCTTTCTCTGGATAACGGTGCGGATTTTACACTTGAGAAAGTGCTTATGGTCAATAAAGAAGACAAAAGCATATACGGCGCTCCTTATGTCAACGGCGCCAGGGTTTTAGCCTCAGTTGAGAGTACCGGCAAAGCTCGCAAAGTAATTGTTCATAAACAGAGACCCAGAAAAGTTTACAGAAAAACAAATGGACACAGGCAGCCTTATACTGCTCTCAAGATCAGAGAAATAGTATTGGAGGGATAAAATGGCTCATAAAAAAGGTGTAGGCAGTTCACGGAACGGCAGAGATAGTGAATCAAAACGTCTTGGAGTTAAAAGGTTCGGTGGGCAGTTTGTCCGCGCAGGGAATATCCTTGTGAGACAGAGGGGCACAAAGTTCCATCCTGGAATCAATGTCGGCAAGGGTTCTGATGACACACTTTTTGCAAAGATTGACGGCACTGTGAATTTTGAACGGAAAGACAGGGTGAGATTACAGGTAAGCATCTATCCCGTAACTCAGTAACAGCAATTTCAATTTTAGATATAAAAGGCGGGCCGAAATGCCCGCTTTTTTTGTTATGTGTCCTAATGATATTGTTTTGATAATTCGTGATTTTTTAAACAGTACCTGAGAAAGAATATTTGCGCTCATTCTCGGTCGTTCCTCCCTGCGAGGCTTTTGCCTCTTTATGTTCAGAATATATTTGACTATCGGCAAAAGAATCCGCTCAAATATTCTCTCTCAGGTCCAAATTCTTTATTTTATGAATAAGATGCGTTAGGATATAAAACCAGACATGCAATTTGTTGATTATGTAAAGATATTCGTTAAGGCTGGAGATGGCGGACGGGGCTGCGTCAGTTTCAGGAGGGAGAAGTATGTGCCGCGGGGCGGCCCTGATGGCGGAGACGGAGGAAGGGGTGGCCATATTATATTCAGAGCCACTGATGAGTTGAATACCCTGCTTGACCAAAGATACCATAGTGAATACAGGGCAAAAAAAGGACAGCATGGTATGGGGAAGAAAATGCATGGGAAAGACAGTGAAGACCTGATTGTCCGGGTGCCTGTCGGTACTATTATAAAAGATGCCTATACAAATGATATGATTGATCTTGATAAAAACGGGATGGAAGCAGTTATTGCCAAGGGAGGAAGGGGAGGTCTCGGCAATTCGCATTTCGCAACGCCGGTCAGGCAGGCGCCCCGCTATGCACAACCCGGAGAAGAGGGCGAGGAAAAGTGGTTGATCCTTGAACTGAAACTCCTTGCTGACATCGGATTAATCGGATTGCCGAATGCCGGAAAATCAACCTTTTTGTCTGTAATATCTTCTGCGAAACCCAAGATTGCAGATTATCCCTTTACAACACTCAGGCCGATACTCGGGGTTGTAAAGCCCGAAGAGTATAAAAGTTTTGTTGTTGCTGATATGCCCGGGCTTATTGAAGGCGCTCATAAAGGGGTTGGTCTTGGATTTCAGTTCCTGAGACATGTTGAACGAACATCTCTTCTCCTTCACCTTATTGATATATCAGAAACAGGCGGAGGTGATCCTGTTGATAGTTTCGAGAAGATTAATAAAGAGCTTGGACTGCATAGTTCAGAACTCCTGAAAAAAACGCAGGCAGTTGTGGGGACAAAACTTGATATAGCCGGCAACAGGGAGAAGCTTGACAGACTGGAAAACTATTGCAGAATGGAAAAAATAGACTTCTTCCCTGTGTCTGCGGTAACAAATAATGGTATTGAGAAACTTCTCTCATATCTTTCGGTTACAGTGGAGAGAATTAAGAAGCGCAAGCATCATTAAACCCGAATAATGCAATTAACCACAGAGAACACGGAGAATCATATTGATAATAAAAGAGAACCTATCAGTTTTTATAATTTCCTCTGTGCAGTATTTTATGCAAGATTGAGTCTTAATTGATTTCAAAAATATAACATGAGGACACAGAGAATTGCTTGAAATTAAAAGTCTTTTTAAAGTTTAAACTACCTCTGTGAACTCTGTGGTTTTATCTAAATGTATTTTTTGGGTTAAAACAAAAGAAGCATTTTGAATAAATGTCCATGAGTTTTGGGGCAGGCAGATGAAAAGACAGAAACCGAAAAAACCTTTTATTCCTTTGGAAAGACGAGAGACAATACGACAGAAAATAATCTCCCTGCTTGCAGACAGGACAGCTTCGGCAAAAGATTTATCAGCAGAGGTTTTAGTTTCAGAAAAAGAGATATATGAGCATCTTGAGCATATTCACAGGTCAGTTGGAAAAGGTCTTACTATAACGCCTGCAGAATGCAGGAAGTGCGGTTTTGTATTCAAAAAAAGGGACAAGCTTAAGAAGCCCGGCAGATGCCCTTTATGTCACAATGAATTGATAGAGGAGCCCCTTTTTGCTATCCGCAGACCCTGAACAGACCCTTTACAACCTGCGCCGAATATCAATCGCGGAAAATCACTGCGTTGATTTTTTCCTTAGTGCGGATTTTATCAGCCAGTTGGGAAGCTTCTTTTTTGTTTTTGAAATTGCCTATCAGAACCCTGTGCATTATTCCCTTCTTTTCGATTGAACTTTCAAGGGTAAAGGCATCATACCCCAGTTCTTTGTATTTTTTTGTCAGAGACTCGGCATTCTGTCTGTTTTTAAATACCCCGATCTGAACATGGACAGGTTTATCTGCAGGCTTTACAACGGGTGCAGGAGACTCGACCGGTTTAGTTTTTTCTTTTGCCTGTTTGGGGACTTCCTGTTGAACAGGCTCAGGCTTAACAGCTGTTGCGGTTGTGCCAGCAGGTTGCCGGGCAGGTTCGGGTTTTGCAACCGGTTGCTGCAAAGGCTGAGAGGGTTTAACCTGAACAGGCGCTCCGGACAGCATATCTAATATCAAATCTTTGTAATAGATGATCCCTGTTGCAAGAGTTCCTATAAGCACGAGGACAAGAACAAAGAGAAACAGCTTTTTCCCCTTCTCAGGTGGAAGTTTGCTCTTTCTGAATTGAGAAAACTCTTCCTGCTCTGAAGACGTATCAGAGGATTCTGTCAATATCTCCTCAGGTTCTTCACTGATTATCTTTTCTTTCTTTTCTTCAACAGTTTCTTGTGCTGTACGGTCTTCAGGTTTTATTTTTGCAGTGATATCTTCCGGAATATCTTTTTGCACATCCTGAATAACATCTTCTTTCAGATCGAAATCTCTTTCTTTAACTCTTTCGGCATCCTTTTCGATCGGCTCAATAACGAACTCTTCTTCAAAGGATGTTGCCGGCGGCCTTTCTTTTACAGATTCTGCCTGAACTGACTGAATATTAATCTCTTCTTCAGCCGGACCGATAACAGGCCCGGCAGATGTTGCTTCAATAGGTTCCGCGGTAAGGAAATTCATTTCAAGCACATCTATGGTTTTCGAGATAAGTTCTTCCGGACTGAAGGGTTTTTTTAGAAAATCAACGATTCCGTAAAGAAGAGTATACCGCGGCTCTATTGTTGCTCCGTGCGGAGTGATGATAATAATAGGTATGTTCTTCAGTGATTCAATTTCGTGAATGGCTTTGGATACTTCAAGGCCGCTCAGACCGCCTATAGCGATATTGACATATATGATAGAGGGAGATACCTTCTTTGCAGTCGCTATACTGGCTTCTTTGCTTGAGGCAATAAATACATCATAGCCTTCAGATTCGAGCGTTGATTCGATCATCTGTATTGTTTCGATATCCGTATCGATTACAAGAACTGTTTTTTCTTCCATATCAAATTCCTTAAATATATTTTTAAAGACCTATAGTGATTCCCAGTATTTTACCGGCATATCCTGAGCAAGTTTCAATGCACCGAAAGAGCCTGCATATAAAGGGTCATCAACTGAAACTACGGTACATGAGCCTATCACTTTTAATGCCTCCTGTATGTGCGCAGCTATCCCCCTTATGAGGCTTCCTCCACCGGCAAGGACAATATTGCCTTTTATCTTTACCTGAAACTCAGGGTCAAAACGCGCTATCATCTCAGTTGATGTCTCTATTATTGCAGGGAGAATGCTTTCACATGCGCGTTTTATCTCATTTGTAATGTCATGTATAACAGGTTTGCCGTCAACAGGAAGTTCAACACGAATTTCACCGGACGACTTTCCTACAAAACTGTACTGCTCTTTAAACTGGCGCACCATATTTTTATTAAATTTTGAGTTCGGAAACTTTTCGTTCAGATAACTGTAAAGCTGATTGTCAATATAATCACCTGCAGTCAGTATTGTTTTCTGATCCTCTTCAGTAGGGATCGCGCCGTGCATAATGCAGAAATCAGTAGTGCCGGCGCCTATGTCTATTACCAGGGCATTGTTCAGCAGGTTCATGCCATAGGCGACTGCAAAGGGGTCAGATACTACCATTAATGAATGCACAAATTCAGAGACAGCCCTTCTTATCGCAAGTTTATTAGTTTTGAGCGTGTCGGCAGGCACTCCAACAACAGCATATATCTTCTGTTCAGCAGCAGGCCTGCTTATTTCGACAAGATATTTGATGATTTCCCTCACTGCTTCTTCACTCCTGTCAATGCCTTCTTTTATTATTCCGTGTTCGAGCGGTCTGCAGAGTTCAAGAGACAGCCTGTTTTGAAGAGCTTCACTGCCGAAGAGGACAGGTCTGCCCACAACCTTTAAAGAGATAAAATCTTTCGGCCAGCCTACGTAACTCTCAATCCATTCTTTTGCGCCGCTGCTTGCACAGATTGAACTTCTTGATGTGCCGAGATCAATTCCGACAAATAAAATATTATCTTCTTTTTGCTTCATAGCTTGCCTCTCCTTTATTTAAATAGTCTAATATGCCTTTCTCAAGATAATGCGCTATATTTTCCCTGTGAGTTTCATTGTTGAGTTTCATCTCTTCTTTGCTGTTGCTCAGACACGAGACTTCTGCAAGGACAGCCGGCACGTCGACGCCGAGCAGGACAAGAAAGGGCGCTGTTTTTATGCCTTTATTCTGAACATTACCATCCTCTTTGCTGATATTTGAAAAAAGACTTTTTTGTATGGAGGCTGCAAGCTTTTTCGATTCCTGATATTTAAGCGTATTGCCGATTTTCTCGATTATTTTCCTGAAGTCACTTAACCTGTACTGTGAGTCTGCATTTTCACGTTCGGCAAGCTTTAATGTTGTATCATCAGAAGGTGATCCGAAGTAGTATGTCTCGATAATATTGGTCGGCCTGGAGGGAAGATAATTTACATGTATGGAAACAAACATATCTGCCTTATATGACTGTGCTAAAGCTACACGCTTGTTAAGCGGCAAGGTAACATCATTTTCACGCGTCATGATAACATTGTATCGTCCGTATTTATCCAATCGCATTTTTAATCTCTTTGCTATATCCAGTGTAATGTCTTTTTCCTTGGTTCCCATTTTGCCGATCGTCCCGTTTTGGGAGCCGCCATGTCCCGGGTCTATCATAACAGTCTTTACTGAAAGACCGAATGTGCGGCTCAGAGGAACACCGGGAATTTTCAGGAAAGCCTTTGCATCTGAAAGATTAGCAGAATTATCATATAGGGCAAATGGTATTTCAGGAGCCTGAAAATAATTTTTTGTTGAAGATGAGGCGATAGTCTGCTTTTCCTGAAATAACGGAAGGTTCAAAGAATTTCCATGCCCTAAAATGAATAACAGGATTACAAGAAATGACAGGGAGATTTTTTTTGCGGACAGAGGCATTCTCTCTGAAATCCTGAAAGGCGGTTTTCCGAGAATCTTTAAGTTCTCCTCGAAGACTCCTCTGAGTATGCTCTCCTTAAGTCTATGCTTCCTTTTTCTGAAAATCATCGAAATCATAAGTGGTAAAATCACTTTAACAATAAATGGCAAAGATGTCAAATTCTATAGTTAATTTAATACAGAGAACAGGAAAAAAGAATGACCGGCAGGTTTATCTATCTGATGTAGCCTTCGATGAGCAGATCGTCACCGATTCGCTTTATCTTCAAATCCTTTATCCTGTATGCTTCTTCAAGTCTTTTGTATGTTTTACCGCCTACTGCAGGGAATGATTCTCTGCCGCCAATGATTATGGGCGCTATGAAAAACATTATTTTGTCTATAACACCGTCTTCGAGGGCATGGGAATTTAAAGAAGAACCTCCTTCAATAAGGACTGAGGAAATCTCCATTTTCCCGAGTTGTTCCATCAGCCATTTGAGATTAAGTTTTTCTTTATAATAAAGCATATTAATACCTGATTTTTCTAAATAAATTGACTTTAAATTTCTGGTATTAGTAACTATTATTGTTTGCGGCGGCATTTTTAAAATTTTTGCATTCAGGGGAATCTCAAGATGGGGATCTATAACAATCCTCAAAGGGTTTTTGCCGATTTTTACCCGGGCTGTTAGTTGCGGGTCATCAGACTTCACTGTGCCTATTGCGGTCATTATTGCATCAACCCTGCTTCTTAAGCGGAGAACTATTTTACGTGCCTTTTCACATGTGATCCACTTTGATTGACCTTCAGGAGTTGCGATCTTTCCATCGAGAGTCATAGCGGTTTTAAGAATCACGAAGGGCTTTCCTGTTGTTACATGTTTTACATAAAATTCATTAAGTATTTTTGACTCATCCTCAAGGATTCCGGATCTGACTTCTATCCCTGCATTCTGCAGTTCCATGGCTCCCTTGCCCGCCACCTTCGGATTAGGATCAAGCATGCCTATGACAACTCTTTTAATGCCGCTGTTGATTATAGCTTTCGTACAGGGTGGTGTTCTTTTGTCTGTATGACAGCATGGTTCAAGATTTACATAAAGCACAGCCCCCCGGACTTTTTTACCTGCCTTTTCCAAGGCAAGGGGCTCAGCATGAGGAGCGCCTGGTTTTCTATGGAAATCTTCTGCTATTATTTCTCCGTTCTTCACGATAACAGCGCCGACCATGGGGTTGGGGCTTGTCAGACCCTTTGCTTTTGAGGCAAGTCTGAGTGTGCGTTTTATATAAAACTCGTCATTCATCAGCCGTAACATAATATAATCTTTGTATAAACCATTAAACACCCTCACCCTTGCCCTTTCCCCTTGTATGATAGAGGATAGGGTAAATTAACAATGAACTTAACCACGGGTGTGACAGACCGTACTCCCCTTGGGACTTTCGATCCCGTCCTTGAGCGCGGGTCG
>VGWX01000077.1 GCA_016873615.1 Nitrospira sp.
TAACATGAGGACACAGAGAATTGCTTTAAATTAAAAGTCTTTTTAAAGTTTAAAATACCTCTGTGAACTCTGTGGTTTTATCTAAATGCATTTTTAGAGTTAAAAAACGTTAAAGATCATTCGAAGCAAACGCCAGCGCTGAACAGAAAGAATTTCAGCTAATGAACTTTTAAAAAATGTTTACCCCGGTGCTTGTAACAGCCACAAGGTGGTGAATTCTAAGGCCTACCTCGACCACAATGTTTCTTCTTCTACTCGGCATTTTGAATTGCTTCAAAACCTTACTGCTTTTCAAGTGCAATTTTCTTCTTTTCATATGAGAGCATTTTGTTGATTGCAAGATCAAACGAAGAATCAAGGGAAGCGCCTTTTTATGAGGCTGGATTTCGCAGTTTTTTACACTCTTCCAATTCCTTCTTTAACTTTTCCATCTCCTCTTTCATTTCCTCTATCTGTTCCTTGAGTTCCTTCATTCTCAATTCCCTGCCGACAGCCATGTCGTAGAAATCCTCAAGCTCTTTCACTCTTTTCTTAATCTCCTCCTGAGCCTTTAGATTCTCCAAACGAATCTTTTTTCCCTCGATGGCATGGAGAATAGCAGGCCCCAGTCGCTTTAAATGCTGTTTTATTACATAGTTGGTTGCGCCTGCTTTCATGCAGTCAACGGCAGTGTCTTCGTTCATCGACCCTGTCACGATGATAAAGGGAGTCAGGGGTGTTCTTTCCATTGTTAATTTCAGGGCGGTCATCCCATCAAAGGAAGGCATCATATAATCAGATATGATGATGTCCGGTTTAAACTCATCAAGAGCCTTCAGGAAAACTTCTTTAGTCTCTACCCGTTCGAAGACACAGGGAGTCAATACCTCTTGTATTGCCCTTTCGTTCAGCTCAGCATCTGTGGGGACATCCTCAACAATCAGAATACGATACGGTGTTTCCACAAGGTCTTCCATATGCCTCGAATTGATTTCAGAAATTCCCCTTTGGCGGTTGATTTATCAACAGCCAGAATAATCCTGCATTGCTCATTGCCTGGCGGAACGCATCGAACTGGACCGGTTTTACCACATAACTGTTGGCGCCCAGTTCATATGCGGTTTCAATATCAGGGTCTTCTTTGGAGGAAGTCACTATTACTACCGGCAGTTTCTTTGTTTTTTCATTGGTCTTGATCTCTTTCAGGACTTCAAGCCCGCTGATTTTGGGAAGTTTCAGGTCAAGAAAGATGACTTTCATATTACTGCACGGTTTTCGTTCTGCAAATTGTCCACGGCAGAAAATGAAATCAAGCGCTGCCTCTCCGTCTTCTACGACATAGATCTTATTGGCAAGGTTTTGTTCTTTCAGTGCCATGATCGTCAGTTCGGCGTCGTTCGGGTTGTCTTCCACGATCAGGATTTCAACAGCATCATATTGGTTCATTATAGTGTCCCCCTTCTATTTTGGCAGGGAAAAACAGAATGTTGCCCCTTTATCGACTTCTCTCTCCGCCCATACTTTCCCGCCATGCCGGTTAATAATCCGCTGCACAATGGCAAGCCCCACGCCTGTTCCCTCAAATTCCTTTTCGCTGTGCAGCCGCTGGAAAACCCCGAAGAGTTTGCCGGCATATTGCATGTTAAACCCTGCCCCGTTATCTTTAACGCAGAACACTGTCTGTTCTTCTTCATCTCTGCGTGTGATCGAAATGACCGGCTGTTCATTGTGTGAAGTGAATTTTATTGCGTTAGAAATCAGGTTCATCCATACCTGTTTCATCAATATCGGATCCCCGGATGCTTTCCCTAAATCGTCAACATGAAAACTGATTCGCTGCCGCATCTCCGGTGTAGTAAGTTCATCATACGCGTTATTTGCCGGGTCATTCATGTTAATTGAAGTAAAATGAATCTCTGCGCGGCCAAGACGCGACAAAGTTAACAGCTCATCAATCAATTGCCCCATCTTCTTTGAGTTCCCGGTGATCACAGAGCAGATCCTTTTGCCTTCATCATCCAGCTTTGGACTATATTGCCTGAGAAGGATTTCCGTAAAACCGTCCATCGCCCTCAAGGGTGCACGCAAGTCATGGGAGACAGAGTAGGAAAAAGCTTCAAGCTCTTTGTTTGCACGGGAAACTTCATCTATGCTTTTCTTAAGCTCTTTATTGAGATTTTTGATAAGGTTTTCCGACCGTATGCGGTTTAAGGCTTCAATGAAAGCAACAGATAGCATTTCAATACTTTGCTGGTCCTCTGCATCATACCCCGATTCCTTGTTCGCCAGACCGATTAACCCAATGACTTTCTCCCCATGTTTCAGCGGAACTCCCAGAAACGCCGTAATCGGCGGATGTCCTTCAGGTACGCCAACTCTATCGGGATGCGAAGCAGGGTCATTGACGATCACCGATATGCCTTTCCTTATAGTGTCGGAATATATGCCGCGAACAAGAATATTTTTCAACAGAATTGCAGCATCAGTGTGCGGCATTCTGCAGACCTCCCAGCCGGGGTTGCTTAATGCGATGCTGTCTAAAGTGCCTGTTTGATTCAATTCATCTATAAACCCGAATCTGCTCCCGGTTAATTCCTCGGCGATAGCAAGACATTGAGTTGATAATTCTTCTTCAGTTTCAACGATTAATGCCTCTCTTACGATCCAGTTAATTCCTTCCAGCAGGACATTCTGTCCCTTGATCTTCTTTTCTATCAGCCTTCTTTCAATGACTTCATCTTCCAGTTCCCTGTTGGCATCTTCAAGCTGTGCAGTTCGCTCGATAACCCGCTGCTCAAGCTCTGCATTCAGCTTCCTTATTTCCTCTTCTGCCCGCTTGCGCTCAGTGATGTCGCGAAAAAAAGCAGAAAAGTAGGCTTTTTCATCAAGCGTTATACGACTCGAACTAATATCCGCGTAAAAGACAGAACCGTCACTGCGTAGGACGGGAATCCCGGTAGAAACAGAAGTCTCACCACTTATATGTTTCAGGAATTTCTGTTCAATGATTCCCCACTCTTCTGAAGGATGTAGGGAAGGGATTGACTTGTCAACCAAATCATTCATGGAGCATCCTATTAATTCTGCCATAGCGTTGTTCCCAAAGAGGATATTTCGTGTTTCTCCATCGAAAAAGATGATACCGTCTTTGCTATTCTCAATGATGTTTCGGAACTTACGCTCAGATTCCTTCAGAGCTTTTTCCACCCGCTTGCGCTCGGTGATATCCTCAATTACAGTTAAAAGAGCAGTCTCACCATCAAAGGTAATTATGTTTATGGTGATACTTGCTAAAAATGGTGTACCGTTTTTTCTTTTTAATTTAACCTCATAATTTCTGATATATCCATTACTCTGTAATTCTTTCAGTAGTGTATTCCTATTTTCAACATTTTGATATAAACTTCTTACATTAAAGTTCAGCAAATCTTCTTTTGTATATCCAGTTATTTCTGATACCATTTCATTAAATATAAGTAATCTGCCATCTAATGCGGAAACCCCCGTTCCTAATGGTACACTTTCAAACAAAGTGCGGAATTTAGCCTCACTCATTTTCAGCAACTCTTCAGCCTGCTTTCGCTCTGTGATGTCAATTCCCATCCCGACAAGATAAGGTTTGTTATCTGATATTAAGCGTAACCCTGTAAAATAATAAGGCGTTCTCCTTCCGTCTTTAGAAATAAAATCTGCTTCCACATTAGATTCACCTTTTACAAAAACTTCCTGAATCGCTTCCTCGATAAGTTTTTTCTCTTCTCCGTCAAAAAAATCAAGAGGATTCATCTTTTCCATTTCTTCAGATGAATAGCCTGAAACGATCTCAAAATTCCTGTTCCACCGCATAAAATGTCCCTTCTCATCAAAAAGGTAGAATATCCCCGGCAGGCTGTTTATCATTGTATCTGAGAATATTTTTTCCTTGAATAGAGCCTCTTCTGCCCGTTTGCGTTCGGTGATGTCTGCAGCAATATGAATTATTTTCTGGACATTCCCTTTTTCATCAAACACCGGAGTACAGGAGACAAGGTATATTCCGCCAAGAGCTTCTACTTCCATTTCGCTCTCTTCAAGTTTTCCGGAGGAGAGCATTTTCTGAAGCGGGCAGCCTTCAGGTGGCTTGCCGGCATTGTGAAAAATTTCATAGCATTTTTTCCCGATCAGTTCCTCTGCTGAGCTTGCACCTGCTGCTTCCAACGTAGCTTTATTTGCCGAGAGAATATTATGTTCTGAATCGAGTATTATTGTCGGATGGCCGATAGCCTGGAATATATCCTCCCAATACCTGCGAACAATCGTTATTTCCTGCCCGGTATTTACAAATAAATCTGCCTGTTTGCGGAGGGCCTCCAGCTCCTCTATGAGCTGCTTTTTTGTCTTAGTTTGGTCTTTCATCTAAAGACCCTCAATTTAGACGGGGTTAGTAAAAAAACATTCTATAAGGTGAGATAAGTGAATGAATGAATGAATGAATGAATGAATGAATGAATGAATGAATGCAAATTTTGTGCAAGATACATCTTTGCCTCCGTTTCTGCAGTTTCAGCAAAGGATACAGAAACATTGTTTGGCTTACTATTACCTTGCCATAATTATCCCACAAATTATGGAAACTATCAAGATCAATTATTGCATACAAATCCTTTGGATGGTTACGATATTTACCGTATCTGTACACCTTCGGGATGAGACGCAGAAGCACAAAAATTATGGTTTGAAATACTTGCATTCCTCTTTCCATCGAAACGCGCCCTTGTTTTGGGAAATAATCAAATATGGCCGAGAGTTAAAAATGAACATTTCTATGTGAATGCTTGCACTCAGAGGTGGTCCGGCGGTGTGTTTGTGATAGGGAGTTATGTTGTGTCTCTCTTTCAGCCACATGTCCTCGGAATGCTACCGCGAGACAAGATGATGATTATGTAAGGAAGCATTGCCTCTCTGAACGTTTGTTATCATTTCAACTAAGCAAAGGCGATGTCCGAGTGAAGATCAGAGGGTATTAAGAAATAAATGCAGTATTATTCAGACCATTTTTTCTTGAATTCAAGCCATATAATATAAATAATCATAAAAACAACCGAAACCGTTGATGGCAATGCAGTCTTCGTATCAAAAAAGGAGAGCGCTAAACCACCGGCCAGACCATAATTTTTCAACGTTCCAAGAAGCACAATGCTTGTGGTTTTTTTCTTGTCAAGACGAGCAATCTTACAAAATAACCCAATAATCCATCCCAATAGAAAAGTACTTGCAAAAGAAATGATGGCAACCGGCAGCAGAGACAGCGTTTGCGTTAAGAACACTTGTTGGTTCAAGCCAACTATCGTATAACTTACCAGGAAAAAACTCCAGTTTGTAATATCTCCCTTAATCGGTTCGATCAAACGGGCTATCCCCGTCATGATAAGGATGCGTGCAAAAAGAAGGGGAGCAAATATCAGTTCAATGGTTATGATCATCAGTTTTACAGGGTCAACAAAACTTGTTCCAATAAATAAAAGAACCATGAGCGGAGTAATAAGCAAAGCACCCAGATATGCGCTGATGGTCCCAATAAGAGAGAAGTCAGTATCTCCTTTCAGAAAAAACGTGAAAGGGATAACTGCAACAGCAGGCGGAACAGCGGCAAGTATTACAAAGCCAATCCATAACGCTTCATCACGAATAAAAAGTTTGCTCAGTACAAGTATAATTCCACCGAGGACTATATAGTTCATCACAATCCCTGTTAAGGCTGGAGTTATGAATGTTCTCAAGGAACGAAATGTATCGCCTGTAATTCCCATGACAGAAAGAGTCATCACGATAGCAAGAGCAGGAAGGGTTGTTTTTTCAGTCCACTGAGCACCTTGACCCCAAATCAGCCCGGTTGCCAACGACAAAATCAGAATGAAGTTTCTATTGCGAAGGAGATATTGTATTGTAAACATCTTTGATTAAGTTTCTTCCCCTCCTTTTTTCTTCGTACCTATAATATGCTCTTGGAATCATTATATATGGCCCCGCAAAGTTTATAACAACAGCATTGCTATAAAAATAACCCAGATGCGCCAAATGGAACAATAGGAGCTATTTGTAAAAGTTTATCAACACACGGACATGCTTTCAATCGTTCAAAACATGATTTTGATTTGAGAATCCCTGACAAAAATATTTCAAAGATGTTTATTAAGAAATGTATGCATCAAAAGCTAGTTAATCATTTCTGGTTGAACTATATATTCTATGCATTGAAATTGCCTGAGATTACTACTAGGGAGGATTCCTCGGTAGCAGATAGTCTTTGTTTTTGCGGCATTCTATGTGAACAGCGCTGGCAGACATTTTCCCATGCCCATTCGTTACGGGAAAAAACAAACAGAATAATCTGACAAGTCCCGGATACGCAGTTCTGTGAGAAGCCTTTATTTTTTTCCACTGTAGTAGATGTATGGTTCTACAAGATCGATAACGCATACTGCTGTGTTAAATATTTTTGGGGATTTGCGGATAGAGACAGGAAGAGAGGTCTTCCGACTCCTGAAGCTTTGAAATATAGATATGGCACATCTCAAAATGTTTGTTGATGCATATATCAGGATGGATATCCTGCATGTCTCTGACGAAGTTCCCTGAAGCTTTGCAGATTATCCCTTCTCCACTTCCAAGAAGAAAATGACATATGGTCAAAATTCTATCAAGATGCATAATAAAATACCTCCTTTCTTTATAAAACAGCCATCTTTTGTGCAGGAATTACATAAACATGAAATTCGGGTTGTGAGGATAATCTCAGCTTCTCCTTAAGACCTTTGAGAGGAAGATAGGACAATCATCATAGTCGTCTGTAGAGCAGCAATTGTCCTTTTTCGTATCGATTGCCATTAATGAGAAAGAGGCCATACAGACATTGATACCATTGTATGGACACGCCTGCTCGTCATGTGCTGTAAGGGTATTCATTTTTCTTTTTCACCTCCTTTTTTATAGTAGCTTAGCAAAGGATTGTTACAGGATTATGAAAGGAAGATTAATTCTCTATTACATCTATGATTTTCATTGTAGGCAGCCTGATACGACTGCAAGATAGATTAAGCTGAGATATATGATATCTTTTAGTGAGCAGACTCTGGGAAATACTTATCAACCGTCTGTCTGACTTCCTGCAACCAGAATAAATTCCAGAATCTCATCAAGGCTGTTCAGCAGGATAAAGCCATTTTCGCTGTAAAGCCTGTTCCAGGGGAACAACAGTCCCGTAGCCATTACTCCTTTCACAACTGCCTGCTCTAATACCAGAGGTGAATCATCAACCACGACATCCGTAGACTCGGTAAACAATTGGGTTTTATGGAAAGAAAGGTGCAGCTCATCATATACAAGCCCATGCTTTTTAAGCCACTTCTCAGTCTGCATTATGTAATCAGGCGACCTGTGGCTTGCTATAGTGATATGGTAGCCGCTTTCTTTCAGGTTGATAAGAAAATCTTTGGCTTCCGGATAAGGCAAATAGTTGTCGCTATGCTGATTAAAATGAACAGCATTGACGGCATTATAAAAGTCATCCTCCGTACAATACCCCTCCCATAAATCCCAGTCTGTCCAACTGTCGGGAGTCGGAAATCTCCTGTTTGTCTTCCTCAGTTCCTCATAGAGTGCATCACAAAAATGCCAGAGGGTATTGTCGATGTCTACGATTGCTTTTTTTCTTTGTTTCATTGTTATTGAGAAGATATCTCTTTATATTTAGTGTTCCAGTATATAATTCTTCCCTTCATATTCTTGCTTCAGGTTTTACACATCATGTCAAATGTAAATAAATATAGAGGTTGAAAAGAGTTATGATTGCCCTTTTTTATCTAAAATCTCTCTCACCTTCCCTAAAAGGCCGTTAGGGGTAATCGGTTTTTGTATGAAATGCCCCCCTTCTTCACTAATTCCGACCTTCGTGATAATATCTGCAGTATATCCGCTGATAAAGAGCAACTTAACGCCAGGCTTAATATTCCTTATCGCCTCAGAAGCTTCCTTGCCGCTTTTCTTCGGCATTATTATGTCGAGAATCGCAAGCTCTGTTCTGTCTTTATTCTCTTCAAACTTACTTACGGCGTCCTCTCCGTCTACTGCCTCTATGACCGTATATCCAAATTCCTGAAGCACATGAGTGATAAGAGCTCTCACCTCGTCATTATCCTCTGTAACCAGTATGGTCTCTGTTCCGGCTATCGGAGCAGTAACTTCTTTTACTCTTGCCTCTTCGGCTGGAACTTCACTCAACGGCAGATATATGTTAAATGTCGTGCCCTTCCAGGATTCGCTATATACAGTGATATAACCGTTGTGCTGCTTGATAATCCCGTAAACGATCGCTAAACCCAGACCCGTCCCTTTTCCTATTTCCTTAGTCGTAAAAAACGGTTCAAAGATTCTCTGCCGTGCCACCTCATCCATGCCAATACCGTTGTCTGCCACCGCTATGAGGGCATACCTGCCGGGCTGGTTTAAACCATGCGTTTTCATATTTTTCTCATCAAGTTCCAAAACATCTGTGCTAATGGTCAGCAAGCCTCCATGAGGCATGGCATCACGTGCATTTGTGCAGAGGTTCACCAGGACCTGTTCTATTTGGCCGGCATCTACCATTGCCGTTAAAGGTTTATCTGTAAGAGATGTCTTAAACTCAATATCTTCGCTAATGAGCCTTTTCAGCAGTGTCTCCATTTTCCTTATAAGTTCATTCAGATCTGTCGCTTGAGGACTAAGAATCTGTTTTCTGCTGAAGGCAAGAAGCTGCTTGGTCAGATTTGCTGATTTTTCTGAAACGCTCAGAATTTGATCAACATATGGTTTTAATGTACTTTCAGTTCCGATTTTTGCTCCCAGGAAACTCGCATACCCGATGATCGCAGTCAACATATTGTTGAAATCGTGGGCTATGCCGCCTGCCAACTGCCCCACAGATTCAAGTTTCTGCCATCGAAGTCTTTCCTCCTCTTGCTTCTTCCTGTTAGTCGCATCGTTTAGGACTACGGCTACTTTTCCAGGACTTGGCTGAAAAGCAAGGAAATCAAAAACTCTATCGACTTTTTCATCATGGTATTTAACGTTAATTTTTTCGAACATGCCACCGGCAGTACCGATATGCTTCAATTCGTCCAGAAACCCTAATTCCACCCAGTTCGGAACAATCATTACCTTGCTGTGGAGCTGCCTTGCGTTTATGCCAAGCAATCGTTCTGCAGCAGGGTTTGAAGAGATGATTGATAAATCTCCACTTGAGTCCAAACTGTACATAAGTATCCCCATGGGAAGAGCCTCTATTATATTTTTCAGTTCAAGCTGGTAGCTTTTCAATTCCCGCCCCACCCGAATATGCTCCAGTACAATTTCCTCGTATAAATCGTTCGTTCGGGATACAAGAGATAATACGGGCTCGTCTTGTTCTTCGAGAAGGTCTCCTACCAGCAGTCCAAGAATGCAAACTCTTAATTGAGAAGCCTGTTCCGGCGAAACAGAAGAAAACTGTACTGCCATCCCTGGTTCACCGGGACCGCTATCAATTACAGACTGCTTGAAATAAATAATCCGGCCCTGGATTTTTAATGGTGTGTCAAAGCCCAGAGGTATATCAACAAAGATTTCCTCATCGAGAGGGAAGGAAACCCGGCTTCTTATATAGATGCCCCCCTCCGAAAGACTCGTTGCCCAGAACTTGGCTGTTTTTCCACTGTGTGTTATTGTTACCTGCTCCAGAAATGACGTTCTCAGATGCTTTCGCTTTTCGCCGGATTTAAAGATAATAATGTCGTTAACAACTTTGTACAATCTGAATATGTTTACAGGTCTGCTGAGATATCCAACATGCTCCAATTCCCTGTTGTCCCGAATGCACTCCTCATCTTCAGGCCTGCAAATCATCACAACAGGCATCTGAGGAAACAGATCGTCCTTCTTGAGATCCTGGAGTAACGACAAACCTTTCATATCATCGAGAACTGTTCCCAACAACACCAGGTCGGGTTTTACAACTTGCATCAGATCCTTTAGTAACCCCCCTTTTTTCAGAGGAACAACCCGAAATCCCATGCGTTCGAGCAGAATCCTCAAATACATTAAAAAGGATTCGCTGCGATCAACGAGGAATATGGTTCTTCTATTATCCCGCAGGGCGTCTTTGTCTTTTATCAGCTCCGGTTCCATATATCTGCTCCTTCACTGACTAAATGTTTTTTCATATCCCACCCTACAAATTCCTGATTATAATGAACACAATTATAGCAGGTCTAAATAGAGAGCACTGTAGGAGGAAGTTATTTTTAAGCTTTTCCACAAAACTAAAAAGGTATTGAGATTTATTCCAGTACCTTTCAAGAGCAACAGTCCGCCCTTTCTTCAAAGCAGAGGTTATCGAACCAATAATAGCGCCAAGCGCCCTCGATGCATCTGCTTTACTCAATCCTGCCCCCGAAGCAACCTTTTCAATCAACTCTTCCTTTGTCATACAAAAACCCCCCTTTAACCAGAGTATATGGGGAGACTGACCAAGATTTTTGTTTTTTATCAAAATTTATACTTAATCAATGCTAATAATTACTAATAAGTGCAAAAGTAAGGCTACATGGATGTCATTCCCGCTTGTCGGGTCACCTCTTCTCCTCAGCGAACCCGCCTGAGTGCGGGAGCGACTCGCCGAGGCGAGAATCTTTCTGCAAAAC
>VGWX01000078.1 GCA_016873615.1 Nitrospira sp.
CCCTGAAGATACATCCCAACATCGTTAGCGCAAAAAATACTGTGAATGTGAATGAGAGCAGGGTTGGGCAGGCAAAGGCGAATTATTATCCACAAATTGACTGGTCCTCAAGCTACAGCAGGATAAAACCTGCATCCTCTTCATCGGGTTCTTCAGGCGGTTCTTTTGGCAGAGCGGACGAATCCTTTAATCAATATTCCACCGGTTTAAGTCTTATTCAGACAATATATGATTTCGGGAAGACCCCAAACCAGGTAAAGATCCAGAATCTCAATCTCGATTCATCCCGTTCAGATCTAAGAAATACCACTGACCAGATTATTTTTACAGTCAAACAAGCATATTACGGAGTTATACAGGCAAGATATAATATGATAGTTGCAGAAGATACAGTGAAGCAGACCAAACAGCATCTTGAGCAGGCAAAGGGTTTTTACGAAGTGGGCACAAAACCGAAATTTGATGTGACAAAGGCAGAGGTAGACTTAAGCAACGCAAAGCTTAATCTGATAAGGAATGAAAATGCCTTCAGGATATCTATCGTAACCCTGAATAATGCTATGGGTGTTCCTGATGCGCCTGAATACACTCTTGATGAAAAAATGTCCTTTGGGAAGTATGAGGTAACTTTAGAAGATGCGCTGACAAAGGCATACCAAAACAGGCCTGATCTGAAGTCGATTGTTTCAAAGAGGCAGGCGGCCGAGAGATCCATAGAACTTGCAAAGACCGGATACTATCCTGTCCTGAGTGGTAATGCAGGCTACAACTGGTCCGGGGAACAATTTCCATTGGAGGACGGATGGAATGTAGGGGCGAGTCTTTCATTCCCGCTGTTCAGCGGTTTCCTGACAAAATATCAGGTTGAAGAATCCAGGGCTAACTTAAATGTTATTAAGGCGAATGAAGAATCATTAAGACAGATCATATTCCTGGAAGTGCAAGAGGCATACCTGACTCTCAGGGCTGCAGAAGAGGCGATTCCCACAGCAAAACTCGGCGTGGAGCAGGCGCAGGAGAATCTGGACATAGCAAACGGCAGATATGCAGCAGGCGTAGGGAATCCGATAGAGGTGACCGATGCAGAGGTAGGTCTGACGAACGCAAGAACCTTTTACATCCAGGCCCTTTATGTTGATAAGGTTGCCCGGGCAAGTCTTGAAAAAGCTATGGGGATACGATGAAAAAGATACTGATTGTCGGCGGAATAATTATTGTCATTGCTGTTGCCGGATTTATTCTCCTGAGAGGCAAAGGGAATGAACCTCAATACAGATTTGATAAGGTTATCAAAGGCGATATAGAAATGGCAGTCACCGCCACAGGCACAGTAAATCCTGTGACTACGGTCCTTGTCGGCACCCAGGTATCCGGCACGATAAAAGAAATAAATGTGGATTTCAATTCCCGTGTAAAAAAAGGCCAGCTTATAGCCCGGATAGACCCTGCTGCTTTTCAGGCACAGGTAGAGCAGGCAAAAGCAAATCTGCTCGCAGCAAAAGCAAATCATGAAAAAGCTGAGGCAACACTCATTGACGCGAAGCGGACTAAGGAGAGGAATGAGGCATTATTTTCAAAGAACCTTATTGCCAGGAGCGACCAGGATACAGCAGAGACAAACTACGAGATTGCAAAGGCATCGGTGAATGCTGCAAAGTCTCAGATTGCGCAAACAGGGGCGGCGCTGGAGTTTTCAGAGACGAATCTTCGCTATACAAAAATTCTTTCCCCGGTCGACGGTGTAGTAATATCGCGAAATGTTGATGTTGGACAGACTGTAGCCGCAAGTTTTCAGACGCCGACCTTATTTACTATTGCCCAGGACCTTACAAAGATGCAGATCGATACGAATGTTGATGAGGCGGACATAGGCAAGATAACAGTCGGGCAGGAAGTTGAATTTACCGTAGATGCCTATCCTGATCATGTCTTTAAAGGGAAGGTGTGGCAGGTCAGGAATGCTCCGATAACAGTGCAGAATGTTGTTACTTATGACGTGGTAATCAAGGTAGATAATCCGGAGCTTAAACTCAAGCCTGGCATGACTGCCAATGTATCCATAATCATATCAACGAAAAAGGATGTTTTAAAGATACCGAATGCCAGCCTGCGGTTTAAACCTTCTGAAAAGGGCATGGTAACATCAGAGAAAAAAGGTCCGGGGGTCTGGATACTTGCAATGGATAAACCAAAGCGCATTCCGGTTTCTTTGGGAATAAGCGACGGGAATTATGCTGAACTCGTCTCCGGAGAGATAAAGGAAGGACAGGAATTGATAGTCGAATCTCTCACAAAGGCAAATACTTCTCAACAACGTTCAGGCCCGAGAATGTTTTAATATGGCTTTGATAGAGGCAAAAGAGATCACCAAAATCTACAGGATCGGTGAGATTCAGGTAAAAGCACTCAAAGATGTGTTTGTCACAATAGAAAAAGGGGAATTTGTATCAGTAATGGGTCCTTCCGGTTCCGGTAAATCTACTTTTATGAATGTTCTCGGATGTCTTGATAAACCGACGAGCGGTGATTATCTTTTAGAAAATATTCATATCGGCGGTCTTGGCAGGGATGAGCTTGCGGCCATAAGGAATAAAAAAATAGGTTTTGTTTTCCAGGGCTTCAATCTGCTTCCAAGGACATCTGCCATGGAAAATGTTGAACTTCCATTGCTTTATGACGGAATATCTGCAAGAGAGAGACAGGAAAAGGCTTTAGAAGCGCTTAAGAATGTAGGCCTGGAAGGAAGGGGCGACCATCATCCCAATCAGCTTTCCGGCGGCCAGCAGCAAAGGGTTGCGATAGCCAGGGCGCTTGTGAATAACGCTCCTTTAATACTTGCAGATGAACCTACAGGAAATCTCGATTCAAAGACCAGCGCCGAGATCATGGAACTCTTTACAAAACTGAATACCCAATCAGACATCACTATAATAATCGTAACCCATGAAAATGATATCGCTGCTTACAGCAGACGGACAATAAAATTCCTTGACGGCAGAATTATCAGCGATGATAAAAAGGAGAAGAGATGATCAATATCCCTTCAACCCTCAAAATAGCATTCAGGGCATTGAAAGTGAACAAGATGCGTTCTGCCCTTACCATGCTCGGGATTATAATCGGGGTGGGGGCTGTTATAGCTATGCTTGCAGTGGGCACGGGAGCGAGCAAAAGAATATCAGAGCAGATATCGAGCATAGGGAGTAATCTCATTATAATTGTTCCGGGGGCAACGACAGCAGGCGGCGTAAGAATGGGTTCAGGCACCCAGCCGACCCTAACGATGGGTGATGCTGAGGCGATCAAGAAAGAATGTTCTGCTGTATCAGATGTTGCCCCTGTTCTGAGCGGTGTCGCTCAGGTTGTATACGGACATCAGAACTGGTCAACAGGAGTTGTGGGTACGTCTCCGAGCATGCTGACTGTCAGAGACTGGGCATTGTCTTCCGGCAGGTCTTTTACTGATCAGGATGTGAAGAGCGCAACAAAGGTATGTCTTTTAGGGCAGTCTGTTGTTGACAACCTGTTTGGAGACATGAACCCGGTCGGGCAGGTTATCCGTATAAAAAATGTTCCTTTTACCGTGGTCGGTGTGCTCGCAGCAAAAGGACAGGATCCTCGTGGTCAGGATCAGGACGATACTATTCTGGTGCCTGTAACAACGGCCCAGAAGAAGCTGTTCGGGACTACTTTTCCCGGCATGGTGAGAATAATCATGGTAAAGGCAAAAAGCATAGACGACCTGGCATCTGCAGAGAAGCAGATAAACTCATTGCTCAGGCAAAGGCATCGCATCGGCCCTAAACAGGACAATGACTTCACGGTCAGAAACCTTACCTCAGTCATGCAGACCGCTGAAGAGTCAACACAAATAATGGCCATATTACTCGGCGCTATAGCGTCGGTATCACTCCTTGTCGGAGGCATAGGGATTATGAATATAATGCTCGTATCGGTTACCGAGCGGACAAGGGAGATCGGGATAAGAATGGCAATAGGAGCTAAGACCTGGGATATCAGACTGCAGTTTATCATCGAGGCGCTGATTTTATCATTGATCGGTGGAATAGCCGGAATTGTCGCAGGTATTTCCAGTTCAGAATTAATATCAATTTTTGCAGGCTGGACCACAATAGTATCGCCTTTCTCTATTGTGCTTGCCTTTGGTTTTTCGGGACTGGTTGGAATATTCTTTGGATTTTATCCCGCGTACAAGGCATCACTCCTCGACCCTATAGAAGCATTGAGGTATGAATAATGATTTAATAACTCCCCCTGTCCCCCTCTTAATCTAAGAGGGGGCATATCCCTCCCCTTTCCGCACTCAGGCGGATTCGCTGGGGCGAAAAAATAAGGGGAGGTTAGGTGGGGGTATGTTGTACTATCATATAAAACTCAGGAGAAAACTAAGTGGAAGAAACAAAGACAGAGGAAGTAAAACAGAATAACAATAATAAGAAAAAATATGGCTTTATAGTTTTGGCCATAGTGGTCCTCATCGGCGCTGTTACACTCTTTTTCTATCTCAGATATAAGGCAACGCACATCTCCACTGACGACGCATTTATAGACGGTGATATTCATACCATTGCATCGAAAGTTACCGGGACTGTAAGAAATGTCCATGTGAAATCCAACCAGTTCGTGAAGAGGGGAGATATCCTTGTTGAATTAGATATGGCTGATTATGAAGCAAAGCTCAATGAAACCTCTTCAATCGCTGGCGCTGAAAAAGCAAAGCTTATAGAAGTTGAAACAAAAATCAAGGTATCACAAAGTAAGCTTGCAGAATTAAGTGCAGCTTTAGCTGCAGCAAAGGCAAATATTGAATTGCAGGAGGCTAATCTCAGGCAGGCAGAAAATGACAGCAGAAGAGCGGAGAATCTTTTTAAATCGGGAACTATCTCAAAAGACAGATACGAAAAGACAATGACTGCTTATGCTGTTAATCTTGCCCGGTTGAAAGCAGCGAAGGAGCAGGTCAAACAAGTGGAGAAGGAACTCGATACTCAAAAGGACATCGTAAAACAAACAGAAGCATCGAGAACCATACAAATCTCCACGATTAAAGAAAAAGAAGCAAAAAAAGATATAGCACAGCTTAATTACGGCTACACGAAAATTTATGCACCTGTGGATGGATATGTAACAAAAAAATCAGTCGAGCTGGGTAATCAAATAAAAGACAACCAACCACTCATGGCAATAGTCTCGCTGGACGGCATACATATAACCGCAAACTACAAGGAAACACAACTTGAGAAAATCAAACTGGGACAGAAGGTGAGGATAAAGGTAGACTCATATTCCGGTAAAACTTTTTGGGGTAAAGTGGACAGTATCATGGCTGGCACAGGCGCTTCATTTTCACTTTTCCCGGCAGAGAATGCTACAGGTAATTATGTTAAGGTAGTCCAGAGAATTCCGGTAAAGATTGTTCTTGATGCAGATACAGATAAAGATCATGTGCTAAGAATCGGAATGTCCGTTGTCCCAACGATAATTGTTGAGTGATATATTCTTAGGGAACTATAACAAATTTTCCATATTGTGCAAAATGCTCATCAAAGGCAAATACAATTGTTAATCCAAGCCGTTCCATAACGGCAAAGGAAGTGGCGTCCGTATAAGAGAAATCCTTGTCGCCATACTCTTTTAAGGTCCTGAAAGCATTATCCTCATCCTCAACCCCGACACGATGAAGCGTTATAATAGGATTGTTCATAATAAGCTCTGCCATCTCGATTGCGACCTCATGAGCCCTGGAGAAATAGGTGTAGACCTCATCTAGTATAAAATTTGTGGTATGCAGCCTGAGCTTTTCCTCTTTTATCCTTTGCAAAAAATCATATGCTCTCTTGTGATTTACATCATCCCTTACGCGAATTGCAATAAAAGCGCTTGTGTCGACGAATATGTCCCTCTTAAGCTTCATTTTCTTTTTCTGTAGATATATTCGTCATGTTTTAAAGAGCCCTCACGCCTGCCCATTGAAAAACCGTTTTTGCCAATTGAAAAAAGAGGGTTTCTTTCATAGTCGCTGTCTTTGGGAAGGCGCTCATTTATCAGCTCCCTGACAACCTCGGCTATACTTGCCTTCTTTTTTTCAGCCTGATGCCGCAGAAACTGGTATTGCTCCTTGGTAAGATAAATCTGAGTTCTATGCACATTTGTTTCCATGACAAACCTCCTGTTTTTAGTATGCTTAATATACAGCATGATGTCAAGACTCATGAATTCAACAGACTCATGAATTCAAATCTGCCTCTGACCCAGACACGAGCCTGTAAAATTATTCTAAGTAAAGCATACTGCCTTTTTTCTGCTCGGCTCAAAGACAGAAGACAAGGAGAATTAAGTATGGTGTCCCCGGAACTCAGGCCGCAGAGAACACGGAGAATCATCTTGATAATAAAATAGAACCTATCAGTTTTTATAATTTTCTCTGTGCACTATTTTATGCAGGGTTGAGTCTTAATTGTTTTCAAAAATATAACATGAGTACACAGAGAATTGCTTGAAATTAAAAGTCTTTTAAAAGTTTAAAATACCTCTGTGAACTCTGTGGTTTTATACAACTGCATTTTTCTGGTAAATTAATAATTCATGAACAAGTGGATTGTAGCGCTTACCGTAATGCTTCCCACGCTTATAGAGATCATTGACACATCTGTGGTCAATGTGTCGCTCGATCATATCAGGGGAAGTCTCTCAGCCGGGATCGATGAATCCACGTGGACAATCACCTCCTATCTTGTATCAAACGCCATAATCATCCCCATGACAGGGTGGCTGAGCAGGTTTTTCGGCAGGAAACGGTATCTTATTCTATCGATAACGCTTTTTACTGTTAGTTCTTTTTTGTGCGGCGCTGCCTGGAGTCTTCAGAGTCTTGTTTTCTTCAGGATCCTGCAGGGAATTGGCGGCGGCGCCCTTCAACCGCTTTCGCAGTCCATACTCCTTGAAACATTCCCTCCCCGTCAGCACGGGATAGCAATGGCGGTATTCGGTACCGGGATAATGTTCGGGCCGATTGTCGGTCCCCTGCTGGGAGGGTGGATAACTGATAACTGGTCATGGCACTGGATATTCTTTATTAATATCCCGATAGGGATAATCTCGGTACTACTGACATTGCTTTTTATAACCGATCCACCGTACATGAAGAGAATGAAGATGAAGATAGATTACTGGGGACTTGCTTTCCTTACCCTCGGACTTGGCTGCCTGCAGATTGTGCTTGATAAAGGACAGCAGGAAGACTGGTTTTCATCTCATTTCATTGTTTGGTTAAGCATTATCTCGGCTTTTTCTCTTATATCGTTTGTGATAGCTGAACTGTATTCAAAAAACCCTGTAGTGAATCTGAAGGCATTCAAAAATCTTTCTTTCAGTACAGGAAACATAGTAATGTTCATGGGTTTTTTTAACCTTTTTGCAAGCATAGTCCTCCTACCCATATATCTCCAGACACTTATGGGCTACACATCATATCTTGCGGGGTTTGTTTTGGGGCCGGGAGGTATTGCGACATTAATAGCCCTTCCGTTAGCAGGAAGCCTGGTAAATAAGGTGAATCCAAAGGCTCTTCTGTCTTTTGGAATTATTGTCAATGCATATGCAACCTATCTTATGTCAAATTTCAGCCTCAACGCTGATTTCTACACAGTGATCTGGCCGAGGGTTGTCCTTGGTATTGGTATGGGCTTTTTCTTCATTCCTCTTACCACCATGACCATGGCCGGTATAAAAAAGGAAGATATGGGCAATGCCTCAGCAATTTATAATCTTCTCAGAAATCTTGGAGGGAGTTTTGGCGTCGCCTTTGTAACAACTATTCTCGCACGCCGTGCTCAGTTTCATCAGACACGTCTTGTTGAGCATCTTACCCCTTTTGATCGGGACTATCAGATTTTCTCAGGGCAAAGCTCTCAATTCCTTGAATATAGAGGAGTTGAGAGTTCTCTTTCAGAGCAGGGAGGACTTGGGATTATGTATAAAGAACTCCTCAGACAGGCCTCCATGCTTTCATTTAACGATGCTTTTTATCTTGTCTTCATTATGATGATCTGCATTCTACCCCTTGTGTTTTTAATGAGAAGAGGGAAGGATATTGGATCAGCAGGGATGCATTAAATAATATCATGACAATCTTTTTATTGATTTTTTTTCTTCTTTACGGCAGCATGCATCTATATGTATTTCTGAAGGCAAAGGCTGCCCTTGCTTTCAATATGCAGGCAGGCATCGGGTTAGCAATCTTCATGCTGATAATGATATCAGCTCCGTTTATTGTCAGATTTTCTGAGAAAGCAGGGTTCGAGCTTTTTGCACGATTTATGTCTTACCTGGGCTATACATGGCTGGGGGCGCTTTTCTTATTCATTTCTTTGTCTCTGGTCCTTGATGTGTATCGCTTCTGTATATATTCAGGTGAAGTCATCATGAAAAAAGACTTCTCTTATCTGGCAATCCCGAACAGCTATGCTTTTTTTATCTGCCTCTCACTTGCCATACTCATAACAATATATGGTTATTTTGAGGCAAAAAACATACGGACAGAAAAATTGATAGTTAGATCTCCCAAAATCCCTTCAGAAATAGGCAGGCTGAGAATAGTCCAGATTTCTGATGTCCACCTTGGGCTTATTGTGAGGGAAGAGAGGCTGAAAAGGATACTCGGGGAGGTAAAGAATGCAGATCCTGATATTCTTGTTTCCACAGGTGACCTTGTTGATGGTCAAACAGACAATCTCAGCAGTCTGACTGAATTGCTGAATGAAATAAATCCCCGGTATGGTAAGTTTGCAGTAACAGGCAATCACGAATTTTACGCAGGACTTGACCAGTCGCTGAAGTTTACAAAAGACGCCGGTTTTACGATATTAAGAGGTGCACACCTTGATATTCCTGGTTTGATTGCTATCGCAGGCATTGATGATCCACAGAGTAAGACATATATGCCGCATAGAGAAACGGAAGAGAATGAACTGCTCTCAGGCCTCCCCCATGAAAAATTTACGTTGTTTCTGAAACACAGGCCGATTGTTGAAAAACATTCCACAGGCCTTTTTGATCTGCAGCTTTCCGGCCATGTCCATAAAGGACAGATATTTCCTTTCAGCATTATCACAGGCTTGTATTATCAGACACATGCAGGTTATACAAAACTTTCTAACGGTTCTCAACTTTATGTCAGCAGGGGAGCAGGGACATGGGGGCCGCCTATCCGTTTTCTGTCACCTCCTGAGGTGACGATCATCGAACTTGTTCATTCAGATAAATAGAGAACTATAGTAGAATAACGTTAAGAGCGAATGAAAAAATTCCCCTTTTTGCATATTTCCCTGTTTGTCCTGACCATCCTCTCTACTCTTTTAGTAGGGGCAGTGCAGACAGGTGCGGACCTTATTAAAGAACCACTAAAGATTTATAAGGGAATTCCCTTTTCATTGACCTTGATGATTATCCTTCTGAGCCATGAATTATCGCATTATTTTAGTTCAAGAAAGCATGGAGTGGAGGCTACGCTTCCTTACTTTATTCCGGCGCCCACAATTTTTGGCACATTCGGAGCTTTTATCAAGATGAAATCTCCGATAGTTACAAGAAAAGCCCTTATTGATATCGGGGCATCCGGCCCCATAGCAGGGTTTATCATCTCGGTTATTGCCGCTATCATCGGTTTAAACATGTCTGAGATTGTATCGTCTGCTCAAGCGAAAGGGGCGCTGAATCTTGGCGACTCGCTCCTGTTTTCTCTATTGGCAAAAATTGTATTGGGGGTAACCCCATCTGATTCCGACATCCTTTTAAGCCCGGTTGCCTTTGCCGGATGGATAGGGCTTTTTGTAACTTCCATGAATCTTATCCCTGTCGGTCAGCTCGACGGCGGCCATATTGCTTATGCGCTCTTTGGTGAGAAGCATACCCGTCTTTCTTTTATGCTTATATTTGTGATGATTTTGTTTGGGTTGTTTTTATGGGAAGGGTGGTTTGTTTGGGCAGTTTTGTTGTTAATTCTTGGGCTGAAGCACCCGCCGGTTATTTACTGGGAGGTTCCTCTGGATTCAAAAAGGAAATTTATCGGCTGGCTGGCTCTTGTAATCTTTATCCTGACCTTTATCCCAACGCCTTTTCAGCTTTTATAGTATTCAGAGATCGGGCCCCTGCTTTTTGCATAATATATGTATGTGGTATACTATTTTTAGAGTTTTTTCCTGAATATTTATTTCTGTTACCCCGGAATAAGCCGGAATTTATTTAAACGGAATGAGCATATATGCTTCCAGAGGAATAACGAAACCATAAGCCATAAAAAAATTATAAGGTAATGTCAAAAGTTTTATGAAAAAAGAGAAGCCAATATGAAACCACAGAGAACACAGGGGTTTTCTCTGTGTCCTCAAGAAGAAAACCATTACAAATAAGAAACGCAATGAATTTTAAGAGAAAATATGCAGAAAAGATATATTATTACTGATAAAAAAGACTTAAAGATGCTGAAAGCCGGTAAAAGATTGGAGCACACAGAGGGGGAGAATACAGGTTCTCTTGTAACATAATGATATTTAATATGTTCTCTGTGGTCTCTGTGGTTAAGTTTTGACAATACG
>VGWX01000079.1 GCA_016873615.1 Nitrospira sp.
ATTTTTGGCCCTGTGGCCCGTGAGCTCAGATGGAAAGAGTATACAAAGATAATATCGCTGGCTCCGGAGGTCTTATAGGAGAAATATGGGTTTAGGTATAAAGAAAAATGATACGATTTTAGTGATTACCGGTAAAGAAAAGGGGAAAAAGGGCAGGGTGCTTTCTGTTTCTCAGTTGAAGGATCAGCTTTTGATTGAGAAAGTGAATATCATTAAAAGACATATGAAACCAACCAGGAAATATACACAGGGTGGAATTATTGAAAAAGAGGCGCCGCTTCACATATCAAATGTAATGTTGGTGTGTCCTAAATGCAGTAAACCAACAAGGATCGGCAATTCATTATTGCAGGATGGCAGGAAGGTGCGTATGTGCAAGAAATGCAGGGAGGTTATAGACCAGTAATGATCCCGACACTTAAAGAGAAATATCTTAAAGAAGTGATACCTAACATGATGAAGGAGTTTTCTTATAAAAATATTATGGAGGTCCCGAAGATCTGGAAAGTTGTTCTTAATGTTGGATTGGGAGAGGCGATTCAGAATATAAAGCTTCTTGACGCAGCCCAGAAGGAACTTTCCTCAATAACCGGGCAGAAGGCTGTGGTCACAAAGGCCAAGAAGTCAATAGCAGCTTTTAAATTGAGGCAGGGGGTCCCTATAGGATGCAAGGTGACCCTGAGAGGGGACAGGATGTACGAATTCCTTGACAGGTTCATAGGCCTTGCATTACCAAGGATCAGGGATTTCAGGGGGATATCAGGGAAATCATTTGATGGAAGAGGGAACTATTCTTTGGGACTTAAAGAACAGTTCATATTTCCTGAGATCGATTACGATAAGGTTGAAATGGTTCATGGGCTTGATGTAGTATTCTGCACTACCGCCAAAACGGATAAGGAGAGTAAAGCCCTGCTGCGTTATTTTGGGATGCCGTTTAGGAATTAAAACGGTTATTAGTTATTCGTTATCGGCTATGTGTTGAAAAACAGATAGCAAAAAACAAATAACTAATAACTAATAATTAAAATCAGGAGTAATGAATGGCAAAGACTTGTTTGATTGAGAAGACGAAAAGACCACCGAAGTTCAAGGTGAGGGCCTATCACAGATGCAAGTTATGCGGAAGGCCAAGGGCATATTTGCGTAAGTTCGGAATGTGCAGGATTTGTTTCAGAACACTCGCACTCGAGGGGCATATCCCCGGAGTGGTTAAAGCAAGCTGGTAGTCTATGTTGGAGGTGATTAATGCTAACTGATCCAATTGCAGATATGCTTACAAGAATCCGGAATTCCATACAGATTAAAGCTGAAAAGGTTGATATACCTATTTCAAAGCTGAAATTAGAATTGGCAAAGATATTAAAGGAAGAAGGGTTCATAAGGGCATATAAAATATTGAAGGATAGAAAGCAGGGTATCCTGCGTATAATTCCCAAATATATTGAAAATGAAAGTGTTATCTCGGGATTGAAAAAGATAAGCAAACCCGGCAGAAGGGTATATGTGGCCAAAGACGAGATCCCGAAAGTGCTGGGTGGTTTGGGAATTGCAATTTTGACAACATCGAGAGGGGTGTTAAGTGATAAGTCCTGTCAGCGGGAAGGTGTTGGCGGCGAAGTTATCTGTTATGTGTGGTAAAGGAGAATAATTGATATGTCGCGAATTGGTAAAAAGCCAATAGAAATACCTGAAAAAGTAACTATCGAGATAGATGCCGGAATAATAAAGGTTAAAGGCCCGAAAGGGGAATTGAACTGGAGTCATCCGGATACGATTAGGGTTTCGGCAAATGGTGGAAATATTTCTGTAGAGAGAACAGGCGACTCTAAAGCTGAACGGGCGCTTCATGGCCTTGCAAGAAGCATTATCTCCAACATGGTTATAGGTGTTTCACAGGGTTACCAAAAGGTTCTTGACATAGTCGGTGTTGGATATAAAGCACAGGTAACTGGTGATAAGATTCTCCTGACTCTTGGTTATTCACATTCCATACAGTTCCAGTTGCCGCAAGGCATTAAGGCATCCGTTGATCCTAAACAGATACAGATTACACTTGTTGGGATTGATAAACAGCAAATTGGACAGGTAGCTGCTAGTCTGAAGGCGTTGAGATTACCGGATGCCTATAAAGGAAAAGGACTCAGGCATTCAGGCGAGAGGATTAAATTAAAGGTTGGTAAGGCAGGGAAAAAATAGCTTATATAGCTGACAGCTCATGGCTAAGAGCTTGCAGAGGAGGTTGGTTTGGCTGAAAGTACAAATGAGAGCAGAGTAAGACGCCACAAAAGAACAAGAAAAAAAGTTTTCGGTTCTCCTGATAGGTTGAGACTATCAGTATTCCGGAGCCTTAATCATATATATGCGCAGATTATTGATGATTCCAGAGGGCATACAATTGTGACTGCATCAAGCCTTGATAAGGAATTTAAAAACGAGAAATCTCACAAAGGAAATATAAAGACAGCAAAAATGGTAGGGGCGCTTATAGCAAAGAGGGCTCTGGAAAAGGGTTTAAAGAAAATTGTTTTTGACAGGAGCGGATATCTTTATCACGGCAGCATTAAGGCATTAGCAGAAGCCTCGAGGGAAGCAGGGCTGGAATTCTGATTGTTTTTTGGTTTTCAGTCTTCGGTTTTTTTAGTTTTTAACAATTTGCAACTGATGACTCAAAGCTGGTAAATGGAGGTTATGTGGAGAAGATTGATCCGGACGGGATGACTTTAAAAGACAAGGTAGTATATATAAACAGAGTGGCGAAGGTCGTGAAAGGCGGCAGAAGGTTTTCTTTTACCGCGCTTGTTGTTGTCGGAGACGGAGAGGGGACTGTCGGCGTAGGAAAAGGCAAGGCAACAGAAGTCCCTGAGGCGATAAGAAAAGCGGTAGAACAGGCAAAAAAGTCGCTCATGAAATTTCCTCTTAAAGATGGGACCATACCGCATAGAATTATAGGGAAATTCGGTTCCGGCGCTGTTGTTATCAACCCTGCAATAAAAGGCACCGGAATTATAGCAGGAGGCGCTGTTAGAGCTCTCCTGGAGGTAGGTGGGGTACAGAACATTGTTGCAAAATCCCTTCGCAGTCATAACCCTTTTAATTCAGTTAAGGCAACATTAAACGGACTTATAAACCTCAAGGATCCTGAATCTGTTATGAAACTCAGGGGGAAAGCTGAGGAAGAGACTCAGGAGTCATCATGAAAATAGAGGATTTAAAACCAGCCCCGGGAAGTCGAAAGAAAAACAAAAGAGTTGGCAGAGGGATTGGTTCAGGTCATGGAAAAACTTCCTGTAAAGGTCATAAAGGACAGAAGGCCCGCTCCGGCGGCACAAAAGGGCCGGGATTTGAAGGCGGCCAGATGCCTCTGCAGAGGAGACTCCCTAAACGGGGATTTAAGAACCGTTTTGCCATAGAGTATGCAATTATCAATCTTAAGGATATCGGAAAGATACAGGATGCGGATATTATAACTCCGGAGATTCTTGTAGAGAAGGGCATTATAAAAGATTTAAAGAACGGCATTAAGGTTCTCGGTAATGGCGACATTCAAAGGCCATTGACAATCAAGGCAGATGCTTTCAGCGCTTCTGCCATATCCAAAATATCTGCTGCAGGCGGCAAGGCAGAGGTAGTATAAGAAGTTGGGCATCCTCTCAAGCTTTCAGAATATATTCAAAATCGCAGAACTTAAGAGCAGGGTTCTGTTCACTTTAGCCATACTCGCTGTATACAGGATAGGCGCTCATATACCTACTCCAGGGATTAATGGAGAGGAATTGAGCAAGTTTCTTACTGAAAAAGGCGGGGCGCTAATGGGCTTTTTTGATATGTTTTCAGGCGGCGCCTTATCGAGGGTGACTATTTTTGCCCTCGGGATAATGCCGTATATCAGTGCATCTATTATCTTTCAGTTGCTGACAGTTGTCATCCCTGCTATCGGCAAGCTTGCAAAAGAAGGGGAGGCCGGGCGAAAAAAGATAGTCAGGTATACCCGATATGCTACAGTTGTTATCGCTGCGATTCAATCTTTCGGGATAGCAGCAGGTCTTGAGGGTATGGCTGGAGGCGCGTTTGTTCAGAATCCTGGCTGGTCATTCAGAATTCTCACAATGATTACGCTGACATCCGGCACTGCTTTCATTATGTGGCTTGGAGAGCAGATTACTGAAAGGGGTATCGGGAATGGCATATCGCTGATCATCTTTGCCGGTATTGTGGCAAGCTTACCCAATGCAATAATAAGCACCGTCAGATTGCTTCAGGCAGGGGAGTTGTCCATATTTTTTGTCATTTTCCTTTTTGTGATGATGGTGGCGGTTGTCGCTGCAATAGTATATATGGAAAGAGGACAGAGGAAACTCCCTGTTCAGTATGCGAAGAGGGTTGTTGGCCGGAAGGTATATGGAGGTCAGGCAACACATCTGCCCCTGAAGATTAATACTTCCGGCGTTATACCTCCAATATTTGCATCTTCTATCATTATGTTTCCGGCAACAATAGCAGGTTTTATTGCAATCCCCTGGGTACAGGAGATTGCCAGACAGCTTTCTCCCGGCACAATTCTCTATACGTCGCTTTACGTGGGCATGATATTTTTCTTTGCCTATTTTTATACCGCCATTATTTTCAACCCGGTTGATATAGCTGATAACCTCAAAAAGTACGGCGGGTATATACCGGGCATAAGGCCGGGGCAGAAGACCTCTGAATATATCTACAAGGTATTGTCGAGACTAACGTTTGTAGGCGCTTTCTATCTCGCAACAGTATGTATTATCCCTGAAATTCTGATAAGCCGGTTTCATGTGCCTTTCTATTTTGGAGGGACTTCTCTTTTGATTGTAGTCGGGGTTGCTCTTGATACGGTTTCCCAGATAGAATCGCACTTAATCACCCGTTCATATGAAGGATTTCTCAAGAAAGGCAGAATCAAAGGGAGAAGATAACGGCATACTGCTGCGGGAACATAAAATCCATGATGTCGACTATGCAAGTAAATGATTATATTGAAATCTCAGGAAGAAATAGAAAAGATAGCTCTTTCGTGCCATATTGTAGCAAAGACTCTTGATTACTTGCGGGGTAAGGTAAATCCTGGCATAACAACCAGGGAAATTGAACAGCTGGCAGAGGATTTCATAAAGGCAAATAATGCAGTGCCGGCATTTAAAGGGTATAGGGGCTACCCTGCAAGCATATGCGCTTCGGTGAATAATGAGGTTATACATGGCATACCCTCAAGCAGGGTACTGGAGGAGGGGGATATTCTGGGAATAGATCTTGGTGTTTATAAAGACGGTTTTTATGGAGATGCTGCGTATACCTTTCCGGTTGGCAGGGTAGATTCAGAAGTGGAAAGGTTACTCAGGGTTACAGAAGAATCCCTAAATATAGGAATAGAGAAGGCAAGGGAAGATAAGAGAGTGTCAGACATATCACATTCGATCCAGAAACATGTTGAATCGAACGGATTTTCTGTTGTAAGGGCGTTTGTAGGTCATGGAATAGGCAGAGATTTACATGAGGACCCCCAAATCCCGAATTTCGGTTCCCCGGGACGCGGCCCGAGGCTGAGATCAGGCATGACCCTGGCAATAGAGCCTATGGTTAATGAGGGAGGACACGAGGTCGTAGTACTTGATGACGGGTGGACAGCTATTACGTTAGACGGCAAGTTATCTGCCCATTTTGAACATACTATCCTTGTTACAACCGATAAGCCAAGAATCTTGACTAAAATAACTTAAAATATTATAATATTTAGCTGATGCCAAAAGAAGATAATATAGAAGTTGAAGGTAAAATTATAGAAACCTTGCCAAATGCAACGTTCAAAGTGGAGCTTGAAAACGGTCAGATTGTTCTTGCATATGTGTCGGGAAAAATGAGGATGCATTTTATAAAGATTTTGCCTGGTGACAGGGTTACAGTCGAGCTTTCACCTTACGACCTTACAAAGGGAAGAATAACATACAGATTTAAATGAAATGTAAAAAGGGGTTATAATGAAAGTCCGTTCTTCAGTCAAACCAATATGTGCTAAGTGCAAGATAATAAAGAGAAAAGGCATCGTAAGGGTTATTTGTGATAATCCGAGGCATAAACAGAGACAAGGATAGATCAGGTAGAAAGCATACTGTAGATAGACAGCAAACAGGCATAATAAAAAGAAATAATAAACTCCAAATAGAGGAGGTATAAAGTGGCGAGAATTGCTGGGGTTGATTTGCCAAAAAATGAACGTGTGGAGATAGGTTTAACAAGGATATTCGGTATAGGGAGGCCTTTGTCGCAGAAGATATTATCTGAGACGACTATCAACCCGAATACGAGGGTTAAAGATCTCTCAAACGAAGAAATTGTAAAAATAAGAGTGGTATTAGAAAGAGACTACAGAGTTGAAGGTGATCTCAGGCGTGACATATCACTGGGCATTAAAAGACTTGTAGACATCGGCAGTTATCGAGGGATGAGACACCGTTTGGGACTTCCTCTAAGAGGCCAAAGAACAAAAACCAATGCACGAACCCGTAAAGGTCCAAGAAAAGCAGTTATGGGCAAAAAGAAAGAGGCATAGCGAATGGCTCAGAGAAAGAAAGGCGCAAGAAAAGATAAAAAGAATATAGCATATGGAGCAGCACATGTTCAGGCTACTTTTAACAATACAATAGTAACAATAACCGATCCAAATGGAGATGTTATAACATGGGCAAGTGCAGGCAACCTCGGGTTTAAGGGATCGAGGAAAGGGACTCCTTATGCTGCACAGATTGCAGCAGCAGCAGCAGCAAAAAAAGCAATGGATTTCGGTATGAAACAGGTTGATATTTTTGTAAAAGGTCCTGGCGCAGGAAGGGAGTCTGCAATACGCGCACTTCAGGCGGCAGGTCTGGAAATTAATCTCATAAAAGATGTCACCCCTGTTCCTCACAATGGGTGCAGACCTCCAAAAAGGAGGAGAGTATAACATGGCAAGGTATATAGGAGCAGTATGCAGGATTTGCCGGAGAGAAGGAGAAAAGCTATTCATTAAGGGTGACAGGTGTTACACAGAAAAATGTGCTATTGAGCGGAGAAAATATCCGCCCGGACAGCATGGACAGGGCTTTAAGAAGTTATCCGACTACGGGGTTCAGCTCAGAGAAAAACAGAAAGTAAGAAAAATGTATGGGCTTCTCGAGAAACAGTTCAGAAGGTATTTTTATGATGCTGACAGGGCGAAGGGAATTACAGGAGAAGTGCTGCTGCAGCTTATTGAGAGCCGTCTTGATACCATTGTCTTCCGTATGGGATTCGCTCCGAACAGGCGCAGGGCAAGACAACTTATCGGACACGGGCATATTTTAGTCAATGGTAAAAAGGTAAATCTTCCTTCTTATTCAATAAAGCAGGGAGATTTAGTCGAAGTAAAAGAAACAAGCAGGAATATGGCTGAAATAGCAGACAGCATTTCAAAAAGTGAACATAGGGGATTACCTGGATGGGTTGAAGTTGACATTGCTCATTTTCAAGGCAAGGTCTTGCATATTCCATCTCGTGATGAGATACAACTTCCTGTTCAGGAACAGCTCATAGTAGAACTATATTCCAAATAAACATAATTAGTAAGTTAAAAGTGAAAAAAAAGTAATGAGCAAGAGAAAAACCACATTGCTTTTTCTTTCGTTTCATTTCTAATTTTTCAGAAGCATAGGAGGCCTTATGGACCTGAGAAAAATAGGCTTTCAGCTGCCCGATGCGATACGGTTTGATGAGGAAACACTGACTGACACATACGGCAAACTGATAGCTGAGCCTTTAGAACGTGGTTTTGGCACTACTTTGGGAAATACCCTGAGGAGGGTGTTACTTTCCTCTATTGAGGGTGCAGCAGTAACAGCAGTGAAAATACCCGGCGCCCTCCATGAGTTTTCTACAATAAAAGGCGTTAAGGAAGATGTTGTCGACATTATACTGAACATAAAGAAACTCAGATTTAAACTCTATGTCAATGGAAGGAAGAGTGCAACCATAAGGGTAAAAGGGCCTAAAAGTGTGACAGGCGCAGATATTCAATCAGAAGCATCCTTTGATGTCCTCAACCCTGAACAGGTTATCGCAACTCTGGATAAGGATTCTGCCTTTGAAGCGGAGATGTATATAAAGAAAGGCAAGGGATATCAATCGGCAGAGTCCAATAAAGAGGAAGATCTCCCGGTGAATATGATCGCAGTTGATTCTGTATTCACACCGCTAAAGAAGGTTAACTTCACTGTTGAAAAGGCAAGGGTTGGAAGGGCAACGGACTATGACAGACTTATCATGGAGATATGGACTGACGGCAGCATAACACCTGAAAAGGCAATCTCACAGGCTGCCTCCATCTTAATTGAACATATGAGCCTGTTTATACTGGAGGAAGAGGAAGAGGAAGGGGAGAATATCTCTTTGGATCAGGAAAATCTGACACATGCGATGAACGAGGAGCCTATTTTTAACAGCAATCTCCTGAAAAGCGTTGAAGAACTGGAGCTTTCCGTGAGGTCGTATAATTGTCTGAAAAATGCAAGCATTAAGACTATTGCCGACCTTGTACAGAAGAGCGAACAGGAGATGCTGAGGACAAAAAACTTCGGGCGTAAATCCTTGAATGAAATAAAGGAGATTTTACATGCCATGGGGCTTCGTCTCGGGATGAGAGTTGACCTTGACGCCCTTCATAAGGAAGCTGTTTTACAAAGCGGAGGTGTTCAGCAAGATGCGACACAGAGTTGATGGAAGATTATTCGGCAGAACTGCCAACCAGAGAAAGGCGCTTTTAAAAGGACTGGTGGGATCTCTCCTGGAACATGAGAGGATAGAGACAACAGTTGCTAAGGCGAAAGAGGTCAGGAAGATCGCAGAAAAAATAATAACCCTTGGCATTAAGGGTGACTTGCACGCAAAACGAATTGCCTTTTCGTATATTCCTAACAGAGCAGTCATATCAAGGCTTTTCAGTGAAATAGGCCCAAGATTCTCAGGAAGAAATGGCGGGTATCTAAGAATTATACAGACCCGGAACAGAGTTAATGATTCCGCCTCAATGGCTGTGCTTGAATTTATCGATTATGAAGAAATAAAAAAATCAAAAGAGACAAAAGATAAAAAAGAAAAAAAGACAGAGAAGTCCAGCTAAATATATAAACATTGCCAAATGAGAAGTGAGAAGGCGAAACCTGCCGCTTCTCATTTTTTTGTTTTTGAAACCTGATCCAGGAGACTAAGGTTGCGGCTTTATTTAGAACTATAAATTGTCGAACTGAAGTATCATATTAAGCAGAAGGCAATAAACTATGAAGATTCTTGTTACAGGCGGGGCAGGATACATAGGAAGTCATATAGTGAGGGCCCTTGGTGAAAAGGCGCATGATATTGTTGTTTATGACAATCTCTCCTATGGGCATGAATGGGCGGTGCTTTACGGAAGACTTATAAAGGGTGATCTCGCCGACAAGAAGTTTCTTAGTTCAATATTTGAGAACGAAAGACCTGATGCTGTTATACATATGGCTGCATTGATTGTAGTGGATGAGTCTGTAAAAGAGCCTTTAAGATACTATAAAAATAATTTTGTAAACGCCCTGAATCTTGTTGAGACATGCATAGAGCATAAAGTAAAAAGGTTCATTTTTTCCTCAACAGCAGCTGTCTATGGAATTCCGCAAAGAGTCCCGGTAACAGAGGATATGCCTTTGCTGCCTATAAATCCCTATGGTTCATCAAAGGCAATGGTTGAACATATGCTGGATGACGTTGCAGCATCGCATGATTTCAGTTATATATCTCTCAGATATTTCAACGTAGCAGGGGCAGACCCCCTTGCAAGGATCGGACAGGCCAGAGAAGATGCTACGCACCTTATAACCGTGTCTTTAAGGACAGCTCTCGGCAAGAAAAGCCATCTTGATGTATTTGGCACAGACTATCCTACCGACGATGGCTCCTGTATAAGAGATTATATCCATGTCGATGACCTTTCCAATGCCCATATGCTTGCCCTTGAATATCTTGCATCAGGCGGCAGGAGCAAGGCATTCAACTGCGGATATGGACATGGATATTCTGTTAAGGAAGTGGTTGATAGAGTAAAAGAGGTTACGGGAATTGATTTCCCTGTCAGATATACGGACAGACGACCAGGCGATCCGCCTGTGCTTGTTGCAGATTCAACAAAAATAAGAGAAGAACTCGGGTGGACCCCGGAACACGATGACCTTGGATATATAATCCGGACTGCATGGGAGTGGGAGAAAAAGATTTACGGGGCATCCGGTCCCAAATGATAGCGGAAGAGTTTCCTGATCCAAGCCGTATGAATATATTGTATAAAAGGATATGTGAGACTTAAAGAACTTTTATATTGCATATATTACAGTTCATTTTCTATTTATCGTTTTCACATAGAACTCTGCACAGCGATTAATTTTACTAATAAGTGCAAAAGTAAGGCTACATGGATGTCATTCCCGCTTGTCGGGTCACCTCTTCTCCTCAGCGAACCCGCCTGAGTGCGGGAGCGACTCGCCGAGGCGAGAATCTTTCTGCAAAACCCAGA
>VGWX01000080.1 GCA_016873615.1 Nitrospira sp.
CATTAAGAATAATGGCTGTTATCGCAAGTGATTTGTATAATCTTATATATGTGTTAATTCCAATAGTGTCAGGCAGAGGTCTTCTTAAAAGCTCAAGATGCTCTTTTAGGTTATCATCTTTCTCATGTGGGAATCCTGTAAGAAAATCCACTGCTATTTTTATGCCATATGCCTTAGCGCCAAAGACGAATTTTTCATAATCCGACCAGTAGAGATCACATTTTTTCCAGGAATCCATAGAAAGAGTTATAAGGTAGACGCCGGCCTCTTTTAATAGCCGGAATAGTTTTTTATTAAAATTTGCAGGCTTCATATAAACAGCCCATTCAATACCCATTCCTGTTTTTTTGAGGGCAGTACAGAAATCGGCTGCATATTCAAGATCCTCATTGAATTCCGGATCACACAGATGAAAACGATCGTATCCGATGTCTGCAAAACTTTTTATCTCTTCAAGGACGTCCGGGATATTTTTAAATGATACCCGTGAGTTTGCTTCAAGACAGTAAACGCATGAAGAACTGCATCCCTTATGTGTCTCAAAGCCGATTACCCCTCCGGAATCATAGTACTTTTTATAGTCTATCTTCAGAGACCTCCGTTGGCAGTAGTTGCCTGTATATTTTCCATAATAGACCTTTTGTTTTTGATCGAAACCCTGAAAATCCTTTAAGACTTCGTGAATAGTATCTTCAGCAGGCCCCACTATGGCGCAATCAGCATTAAGGTATTCAAGAATGGCCGAGGGATTTGCAGAAATACCGGTTCCGCCGATGATTACCCTAAGCCCGTGCCTGGATTTTACCCGGGTTATAACATCTCTGATGTCATTAAGGAAAAACTCGTTTGTGTGATAAAGGACTGTGTCCACATTTCTTACGGTAATTCCAGCAATGTCAGGCTTAAAGGAAATGACAGCTCTATCTATATCCTCGTGGAATCTATCAGAAAAGCATAGGTCAAGAATTTCAGCCTTGTGTCCTTTGCCTTCAAGTGAGGCAGCGATATATTCAAGCCCTATCGGCGGGACAGGAGGAGATTTATATGTATTAGGATTAATAAGAAGAATTTTCATCTGCTTTTATAATATATCCTATATCCCGACTTCGATCATCCTTGCTTTGATCTCTTTGATCTTATTCCTTATCTTTGCAGCTCTTTCAAACTCAAGGTTTTTTGCCGCCTCTTTCATCTCAGCCTGAAGCTTCTTTACTGTCCCCTCATCATATCCATAGTCTGCCTTTTCCTCTGCTGCAACAGGCACTGTCCAGTAATCAGCCTCGTAAATGGAAGCAAGTATATCCTTGATGTTGGACTTAACCGTTTCCGGTGTAATATGCATTTTTTTATTGTAATCTTCCTGTATCTTTCTCCTGCGGTCTGTTTCCTGCAACGCCCGCTGCATTGATCCTGTGATGGTGTCGGCATAGAGAATAACTTTCCCGTTGATATTTCTTGCAGCGCGTCCGGATGTCTGAATCAGTGAACGCTCCGAGCGGAGGAAACCCTCTTTATCAGCATCAAGGATTGCAACGAGTGAGACCTCCGGCAGGTCGAGCCCTTCGCGCAACAGATTGACTCCGACCAATACGTCAAAATTTCCGAGTCTGAGGTCCCTTAATATCTGAATTCTTTCGAGCGTATCGATATCTGAATGTAAATACCGGGCCCTAACATCGAGATTAATATAGTGATCGGTCAGGTCTTCTGCCATCTTCTTTGTGAGGGTTGTAACGAGCACCCTTTCTTTTTTCTCAGCCCGTTTTTTTATCTCTTTAAAAAGATCGTCTACCTGTCCGGAGACGGGGCGTATAATCAATGCCGGATCTATAAGACCTGTTGGCCGGATTATCTGTTCAACAACACGTCCCTTTGATTTTTCGAGTTCATACGAACCTGGTGTGGCAGAGACATAAATAGCCTGATTAACCCGATGCTCAAATTCGGTAAATTTCAGTGGTCTGTTGTCTAAAGCAGAAGGCAGCCTGAATCCGTAGTTAACGAGGGTCTGTTTTCTTGAGCGGTCGCCCTCAAACATCCCGCCGACCTGCGGTACGGTTGCATGTGACTCATCGATAACGATAAGGAAGTCTTCAGGGAAATAATCTATCAGAGAATAAGGCGCTTCCCCGGCAGCCCTTCCGCTAAGATGTCTCGAGTAATTTTCTATACCGTGGCAGTAGCCGAATTCTTTCAGCATTTCCAGATCAAAACGCGTCCTCTGTTCAATCCTCTGCGCTTCAAGAAACTTCCCTTCCTGCAGGAAGTATTCAATCCTTTCAGCCATTTCTTTTTCTATGCTCCTGAGGGCAGGCTCAAGCCTTTCTTTTGAAGTTATCCAGTGGCTGTTCGGAAAAATGGCAATTTTATCAAGCCTTCTTATACTTTCACCTGTTAAGGAATCAAACTCGTGGAGAGCATCAATATCATCTCCAAAGAATTCTATGCGTATCCCTTTATCAGGCGAAAAAGATGGATGGATCTCTACAATATCGCCTCTGACCCTGAAAGCGCCCCTTTTGAATTCTTTATCTGAACGGGCATAGTGCATTTCAATAAATTTCCTCAGGATTGCATCACGCTCTGTGCTCATGCCTTCCTCAATAACCAGATGCATCTCCATGTAGTCCTGCGGAGAGCCTATGCCATAAATACATGAGACAGAGGCAACAACAATAGTGTCTCTTCTTTCGAGCACAGCCATTGTTGCCGAGTGTCTCATCCTGTCTATATCGTCATTTATTAATGCGTCTTTATCAATATATGTATCTGTCGTCGGAATATATGCTTCAGGCTGATAATAATCATAGTAGCTCACAAAGAATTCCACAGCATTCTCAGGGAATAGTTCTTTGAATTCTCCATAGAGCTGGGCTGCGAGGGTCTTGTTGTGAGCGATCACAAGTGTCGGCCGGTTTATATTTTTGATCACATTTGCTATGGTGAAAGTCTTGCCGGAACCGGTAACGCCCAGAAGTACCTGATGCTTCAGTCCTTTTTCTAAACCTTTCGAGAGCTCCTTTATAGCCTTAGGCTGATCCCCTTTTGGGGAAAAAGAAGTGACAATCTTAAATTTATCCATTTTATTCAAAATTGAACCCGCTGTTTTATTTTACACTAACGATGGGCTCCCGACTTGTTTATCAATCAATAAATTGCCTATAATAATTATCATCTAATATCTTAATTTACAGAAAATGGAGGGGGAATGCTGATTAGGGGAAAAGTCTGGAGATTCGGCAATGACATAGATACTGACGCTATCATACCTGCCAGGTATCTGAACACTCATGATCCGAAAGAACTTGCAAAGCATGTGATGGAGGACGCGGACAGAGATTTCTCAGGCAAGATCAAGGCAGGCGATCTTATAGTTGCAGGCAAAAACTTCGGCTGTGGCTCATCAAGAGAACACGCGCCGATTGCAATAAAGGCATCCGGAATACATGCGGTTATCGCAAAGAGTTTTGCAAGGATCTTTTACAGAAATGCATTCAATATCGGGCTTGCCATTTTCGAATCTCCTGAAGCATCGGAGAAGATAAAAGAGGCCGATGAGATAGAGATAGATGCTGATAAAGGTGTTATTAAGAATTTAACAACACAGGAAGAATATACTGCTAATCCGATCCCTTCGTTCATGCAGCAGTTGATTGACGCAGGGGGACTGATTGAGTGGACGAAACAAAAGCTCATAGCTCATGGCTCATAGCTCATGGCTCATAGCTCATAGCTCATGGCTCATAGCTCATAGCTCATGGCTCTTAGTTTTTAACTATCAGCTATGAACTATGAGCTTTCTTTCAGTTGTTAACTAAAGAGGGAGAACAAGATATGAAATCATACAATATTGCAGTCATACCCGGAGATGGAACAGGGCCGGAGGTTATCAGAGAAGGCATTAAGGTCTTGGATGCCGTCTCAACAAAATTCGGAATAAAGTTCAATTATACTTATTATGATTTTGGGGGCCGGCATTATTTGAAGACGGGTGAGGCGCTTCCCGATGGTGCAATCGATGAATTGAGAAAGTATCATGCTATCTACCTCGGCGCAATAGGTCATCCTGATGTAAAGCCCGGAATCCTCGAAAAAGGAATTCTGCTGAGACTGAGGTTCGAACTTGATCAGTATATAAATTTGAGACCGGTTAAACTCTATCCCGGAGCTGAATGCCCGTTAAAAAACAAGGGGCCGGAGGATATAGACTTTGTTGTGGTAAGGGAAAATACAGAAGGATTATATGCGGGTGCAGGAGGAGTGCTGAAGAAAGGAACTCCTGACGAGGTAGCGATACAGGAGTCTATCAATACGAGAAAAGGTGTTGAACGCTGTGTCCGTTTTGCATTCGAATATTGCAAAAAGAGGAACAAGAAGAAAAAACTAACCCTCTGCGGAAAAACCAATGTGCTCACATTTGCATTTGATCTCTGGGAAAGAACATTCTATGAAGTTGCAAAGGAGTACCCTGATATTAAAGTAGATTATGCCCATGTTGATGCAACAACCATGTGGTTTGTAAAGAACCCTGAATGGTTTGATGTCATTGTCACCGACAATATGTTTGGAGATATCATTACAGATTTGGGGGCTATGATACAGGGCGGTATGGGAATTGCTGCCGGTGGAAACATCAACCCCCAGGGTGTCTCGATGTTTGAACCTATCGGCGGTTCTGCTCCAAAGTATACAGGACAGAATGTAGTAAACCCTCTGGCTGCGATCTGCGCAGGAGGCATGATGCTCGAGCAACTTGGAGAAGATAAAGCAGGCAAACTTATTGAAAGGGCAGTTATTGAGGTTACCGGCAAACATCTCAAGAGCCTTGCAGCAGGTAAAATGGGCTTTGGCACAACAGAGGTCGGCGACCTTGTGGTAAAATACGTCAATGAATTGCCCGCTGATTGACAAAATCTATAGTAATTTGATATAAAAAATATTCTATTCTAATCTACTCCCGGGTAGCTCAGCCGGCAGAGCAGGTGGCTGTTAACCACCCTGTCGGGGGTTCGAATCCCTCCCCGGGAGCCACACCAATCAATGGTTTGCAGAGATGTAGGCCTTTTTATATAGATTTTAAGCCATTCTACAAAGGGAGTGCTTTTTTAATATTAAGGCCTTCCCTCTTTTGTCCTGAGGTAAGCGACAGTAAAAGCCATATACAGAGGAAGTAAACACTATTTGTGAATGATTCATCGAAGTTTCTTCCTCCCTATAGGTCTCACGAGGTAAAGTTCTGTTGTAGTGGGATAGTTCATCCCGAAATGATTGGCTCGTCCGTGAGTGGTACATCTCGCAATAAACATATTTGAGACCTTTTATATGGGAATCTTTCAAATAGAATTGAAATTAGTTTTTGTAAAACAGGGGAACGACGAAAAAGCAATAGCCAGGCAAAATATCGTGGAAGTTACCGTGAAGAATTGATAATACAAATACGGAGTCAGGAAGCAGTTCTCATAAGGATAGGAAAGGGGATATCCAATCAAGGCATGCACCAGGATGAGTTGCGTAGAATACAGCTTTTTTCTTCGTCAGTCTGAGCCCTGAAGTCTTCCGTCTTTAAGTCTTATTATTCTCTCCGCCCTCGCCGCAAGTTCAGAATTATGGGTAACCAGGACTAAGGCTATACCTCTTTTATGCAGGGAATCAAGCAGTTCGAATATCTTTTCGCTGTTTTCTGTATCAAGGTTTCCGGTTGGTTCATCTGCAAGTATAAATTCCGGGTTATTAACCAGGGCTCTGGCGATCGCTACTCTCTGCATCTCTCCGCCGCTCAACTGATTAGGGGTGTGATGCAGGCGGGATTTGAGACCCACCAGATCAATGAGAGAGACTATCTCGTCTATTTTCTTTTCAGTCCTGCCGAAGAGAAGCGGCAATTTCACGTTCTCATAGACACTGAGTCCCGGAATAAGATAAAAATGCTGAAACACAAAGCCTATCTTGCTTCTTCTTATCCTCACCAGCTCCGACTCCCGCATATTTACTACCTCAATACCGTCGATCGTCAAAGTCCCTCCGGTCGGTGTATCAAGACAACCGAGCAGATGAAGAAGAGTGGTCTTTCCCGACCCCGACGGCCCGACAACGGACATGAATTCTCCTCTGCCGATGCCCAGATCTATTCCGCGAAGGGCATGCACTTTTTCATTGCCTCTGTTATAAATCTTTTCTATGCCTTTCAGTTCTATCATCCCCTTATTGCCTCTATAGGATTGACCTTTGATGCCTTCCATGCAGGATAGATTCCCGATAAAATGCCTACAATGATGGAAAAGGCAATGCATAAGCCTGCAAGCCATGGTTCGAAAGCGATCATTTTTCCTGAAGGCACATAAGGCATGAATTTCCTGACCAGACCTTCAATTATGCCGGATCCGATGACCGAAACAATTATTCCCGCAAAGCCGCCGAGTGTGGTGAGCAGGACAGTCTCCTTTATAGTAATGCTGAAAATATCGAAACGCGATGCTCCAATCGCCCTCATCATCCCAATTTCCTGCGTACGTTCGAATATCGCCATCAGTATTGAATTCATGACCCCAACTGTGCTGATAAGCACCGCGATCAATGCTATGGAAAGGCTCAATATCTTTGCGGAACTTGCAAGATTTGATATGCTTGTCATCACCTGGCCTATAGTAACTATCTGTATCCCCGGCACTTCGCCTGCCAATTTTTCCGTGACAACGGAAAGCCGCCCCGGGTCCGAAACCCTGACGCCGAGAGCCGTAACCCTTTCGTGTTTGCCAAGCAATTCCTGCATGGCCTTTATGGGCATATAAATAAACGCATCGTCCTGACTTCCTGTCCTTTCCAGTATCCCCGAAACCCTGAACGTCTTTTCCCCGGTATACTCAACAGAATCCCCGATTCTTATGTTGTCGTGGCCTGCAACCTCTGATCCCGCAATTATTTCATAATCTGATTCCGGGATATCGCCTTCGATTTTCCATGAAGGCTTCAGCATAGATATATGCGACATCTCCATGCCGTATGCAATATCAAGCCTGTTTTTTACCGGATTCGGCAGTTGGGAGACGAGTATCGGCGAAATGAGGGCTATTCCCTCAACTTCCCTGATCTTCGAGGCTATCTCTGCATCGAGGAACTTTGGGATAACAGCCCCGTGTAACACCAGTGAAGCCACTTCATGCGGACATCCGGAGGGTACAACCATAAAGTGTATCCCTGTCCTTTCCAGTTCCCTGGCAAGCCCCCTCTCGAAGCCCCTGTTGAATGAGATTATCGAAAAAAGTACGGCGATGGACGCCGCGATTCCGATTAGGGTTAAAAGGCTTCTTATTCTGTGCCTCAAAAGATTTTTGAAGGCAAGGACTAAAAAGGGCATCAGCCTATCTCAACTCCGTAAGCAATAATCTGTATTCCTGCCTGCCCCACTGATACGATGCCTGTTACCTTTGCTTTTTTGCCCTGTTTGGGAGGGATAGCAAAGCCTTTTGTGGCAAGGTCTATAAATATCTGGCCTGAGCCGTCATGGAGAAAGAACCAGCAACCGTTTGAGGCGCACTGGGTTGTTATGATTCCTTCGAGGTTTACGACCTTGCCCTGCAATGAAGGATTGAGCATGACATCTTTAACCTTTACTGCGGCAGCTTCTTTGGATACTCCCGCTCCATACTGCTCAACAGAGCAGCCGACAATAAATAAAAGAGAAATCAAAATCAGTAATGCTGTTTTTTTCATCAGTCACCTCTATCACTTAAATTTTCTGCGTTTAAAAGCGGGTTGCAATTGTTGCTATATTTATTTATTCTTCAGCAAAAAGCAGATATGCCATGTCTGAAATGTTGATATTTAGATTCATGCATTGAGACACCTGATCATCGTCTTTCCTTAAATTAATCAGTTTTTTATCTTTTTTTATGTTATTTTGTTCTCTTTAAATAATATTATATCAGCAATGACTCAGAGGAAGCCATTACAACTATCAGTGATGATGACGGTGACAAAAAGATTTTTTATGGGTATAAATCTTAAACTGTATTTCTGATACTTTTAAAAGCACCAGCAAGAAAAACCGCTCTGTTTTCAAATAGGTTCTGTATCAACATATTCTAATGTCATTTGGTAAGATCAAAAGAATCTTTTTCGATCGGTTAATCCGTATAGCTGAAACAAATGCTGACCGATTTAATTGGAGATTGCGGATGTCAGCCACAAGTGGAGAATTTCAAGAGCCTGCTTCAACCGCTATGTTTTCTAATCAACTCAACACTGTAGCTATTTTTAACGAGTGAGACTTGCTAATGCAATTCAGCAATATTGATAGGATTTATATGGAAAATCAGATTTTGAGTAAATGATACTTTTTAGGTTGTCAGGTCCACCTACTTATACTCACCCGTCGAGTTTAATTGTTATTGGCGATTTCCAAGAAAAACAAATATAAAGGCAGAGTCATTGCTGACTCTGCCCATGGTTTTTCTGCCCCTACATTGTTAATGTCTATCTCTTAGGATACTTGCAGCTTCATGTGTCTTTCCCACTTGTCCGGTTACAGGGCAAAATTGATTGTATAATGGCATCCGTTGTTCCCCGGATCGGAATCAATAGCACCTCTGTACGGGACTACTTTTGCGGTGACCTTTAACGGATTCCCGGGTGTAAGCGGCTTAGAATAGAAATCGTATACATACGATTCACCGGGTGAAAGGACTACCACGTAATTGAAGTCTTTATGCTGCTGGTCATACATGCCTAAAGCCCCCAGGGCTTTGTAGTCAAATCGGATAGCTATATTAAAGCTCTGATCTTTTGTCTGGTCGGTCTTTATCCCCCAATAGTCGATCTTCACATGAGTCCATACTACATAAGGGGGATTGGCCTGTGTCGCCTCATACACTCCCGAGGAAGGCCCCATTGACTGAATGGCCTGAGCATTACCCTGGTCGTACGAGGCGGTGATTGAGCATGTTACATCGGGCTTCGTCTGTATCATCTGCTGAGACTGAGGCTGCAGTTGCAGGGCCGGCGTCTGCATCTGAATTTTCTTCCCGCCCTGCAGGATAATCTCTGCCTTAGGCACCTCCTGAAAACCCTTCGGTGCAGCAACTGCAAAAGCTGACATTGAGATAATCACGAAAAAAATAATAACCTGGATAACCGGTTTCCCTGTACTTTCTGTTTTTTGCATTGTCTCCTCCTATTATTTCTTTTGTTATTTAGCAGCAAAAAGACGTATTGTCCTGTGCTGCCCAATCCAGTGCAGTGTTTTCATCTTCCTTTCTTCTTTATCCACTAAGTAGCAAGTCTGAGAAAAAGGTTCAATTTATTTTTCGCAAATTGTTATCTTCAGCAGTTCCTCTTCCCATCTGCAGATATCCCGCTGATAAGGCGGCAAGGTCTTTTTGCTGATGCTTTTGTCTTTTGATAAAAGACTATTACTTCTCATGCAGATTGTCAACGAAATTTCTCGGGAAAGGATAAATAGAATACGCTGAATTGCAAAAGCCAATAATTCTTGCAGGATTTATTAAGAAAGCCCTCTTGAAACATTCAGCTTGTAGGTTTAGCTATACGGTGTATGGTACAGGAAGGAACCTTAAATAATAAAGAGGAGAGCTGCCTCACCCTTGATTCTTATAGAATTTGAGTAATTAGCCAATTATTTCAAAAGAGCGCTGTCCACATACAGGACAATTCCATTCATCTGGAAGGGATTCAAAAGGCGTTCCTTGATTTTTTTCTTTATAAAGCCATTTGCACATAGCACATCTCCATATTACTCCGTCCTTTCTATCTCCTGTGCTCTCAAGAACCTCCCAACCCTTTTCCTGCCATTCATGAACAGACGGAGGGAGGTAACCTGAATGTATCACCTTATCTTCTGCATCTTCAACATAAACCGAAACAACAACGCTGTCTTTCTTTATTTTATATCCCCATTGAAAAGTCTCTTTCGTATCTGGTGAGGTAGTCTTTGCCTGGAAATCGACAAAGTTGGCATCTTTTACCTTAACCTTTGACCACGAATGGCAACACTTAATAACTGACGTACAGCCGCACTTGCCGTTCTTTAAGTCAAATCCGTCAACGTTATATCCTCCCGGAATCTTTTTAATTTCAACCATGCTCCCTCCTGCGTAAATTACTTTTTGCCCGATATTCCCACTCTTACAGCACACTGATCAGTTTAAGCTATGAAACAATTTCCACTCGCAATAAATACAATTATATCAGGTCTCAAAGTTGTTTGCTTCAGGAGGAAGAAAGAGAAAAAGCCCCTCTTTTTTGAGGGGCCTTACGGTTTATAACTAAGTCTTACTTATTTACTGCTTCCTTGAAAGCCTTGCCTGCTGAAAATTTCGGAAGTTTTTTTGCGGCAATCTTGATTGTTGCCCCAGTCTGAGGGTTCCTTCCGGTCCTG
>VGWX01000081.1 GCA_016873615.1 Nitrospira sp.
GTCTCAGAAAAGTGGGGAATTATTCTGGACCCAGGTGGGGAATTAATTTGGTCCTAAATGGGGAATTCTTTTGACCCTAAGTGGGGAATTTCGCTGGCCCTCGACATTATAAGACTCAGTATATTTTTTCAATTGTTTATATGCCTGTCCGCCCGTACCTGCAGTTAAGGTAACATCATCAATAAAAACTAAGTTATCGATTAAATCGATATCACTTGATTGTGGAGGATTAAAATAAGAAATATGTAAGTCATTAATTGTTCTAAAATAATATAAAATATATCCGCCACTTTCACTCGGTTTACCAAGAAGCAAGAATCGCGTTTTTGAGATTAATTCAGATAATTTTTTATCAATTTCATCATGCCGCGTATCCACATTAATTAACATTCTGTGGACAAAATCCTTCATTAAGACCGTACAAAGATGACGAACTTCATCTTCATTGTAATAAACAAAATTTGATAAAAGCCACAGCGCAAGTACCCTTTCTTCATCTATGCTTAATATTTCGCCTGTAAAGTTATCTAACCATCTATCAATTTCCTTTTCAGTAATTTCACGCTTCCACACAGTTTGACTTGTATGCATTATCAGCTTTTTAAGCTCTACGATATTGGGGAAATCTCGCAATATATCATTCATAATTTTGATTGAATATTAAAACGGCCTTTCGACCCCTTGATGTATGCTTCATTTATTTCGACTGATATCCATTTTCTTTTTAAGCTCTCAGCAACCCAACCAGTTGTATTACTCCCGCCAAATGGGTCGAAAACTAAATCGCCGGGGTCTGTTAAAAACTTTATAAAATACTGAGGAATAAATTCAGGCATTCTCGCAGGATGTAGTTCTATATCGTTTCTTTTACAATGTTCAATATATGTTGATGTTGAGCTCGTATTCGCCCCAATTAAGACATTTGACGGGATTGCACCATCGTTATCTTTTAAAAAAGATTTCTCCCCAATTAAATGTTCGGATGGTCTGATCCCTGAGTTATACTTTTTCTTCTTAAGGAGTTTTTTCATTGAGTCACTATATTCCTCAAGTACATTGCGGTTATTTGCTTTGGGATATGGCGTTTTACTTAGCCACCATAAATGAGTAAAAGCATCTTTGACTCTAACTCTTTCCACATTTACCCATTGAACTGGACTAGGAAGCCTTGCAGTATTGAACCAAATAAAGTGTTGACATAAATGATAAGATCCTTTTTCTTGGAATTTCAATAATGCCTTTAAGGGTAAAGTTGACATGATAGGGTTATTTGCTTCCCAAGCGTTACCAAGCTCAATAACAATCGAGCCATCTTCTGTAATGAAATCTTTGAATCTTAAAGCTAATCCTGACAACCAGCTTAAATATTCTTTCCCATTGAAATTACCATATTTTTTCTTTCGGTTCAGTGGAAAAGGTGGGGATGTAAAAATAAGATTAACCCGTTTTTTATATTTAGCGAAAATATTTGATTTTAGAATCTCATTAATATCTCCTTCATAGCAGATGCCTAATTTTGTTTTGTATGCTATTTTAACTTGAGCCATAAAATTTGAAATTCTTTAAATTCATAAAGACGTTCTAACCTATTATATCTTTTAATTTTTCACCCCATTATAACAAAAAAGAAACGCAGCAAACAAAAATAGATAAATGGGTTGACAAATTTATCACATAGCGTATATTTTATTTCATGACTTTTGGGCTACGGATAAAAGAATTACGTAATTCGCTTGGAATTTCTCTAAAATCTTTGTCCGGGCGACTGAAGATTGATAGAGCCTATCTCTCCAGAGTTGAATCAGGAAAAGTCCCTCCATCAGATGGATTAATCAGCAGACTTGCAGATGTCCTGGATTACAACAGAGATGAATTATTTCTTCTCGCAGGACGGATACCGGATTCACTGATGACCGAGGTTTACAGAAATCCCAGCGAAATAGCGAAAAGAATAAAGATGTCCTCTGCTAATTGTGTCGCTGAACCGTCAGTTTCGTATGGCAGAACTCTGATAACATCTGGTGATAGAACAATTGAAGATGGATTCCCTTTTGAATTTATTAGTGAGATAGCCGAACTTGAAAGCTATAGAAAAGAAGTAAACCGACCAATCTACCATGTGCATAAATGGTGGGCTCAGAGGCTTGGGTCGGTATTCAGGGCTATACTGATAAGCGCTGCAGCTCCTAAAGGTTCTAACATCAAAGAGATGTTCTATCAGCCTGTCCGCCTGACGGGCATGACTGTTTTTGACCCATTTATGGGCAGCGGGACAACGGTAGGGGAGGCATTGAAATTGGGATGCAGGGTTATTGGAAAGGATATAAATCCCGTCTCATATTTCATAGTTAAAAACGCCTTGAATAACTATTCAAGGGATCAGGTTCTGAGGACATTCACTGAAATTGAAAACGATGTTTCTGCAAATCTGAGGCATTACTATAAAACAAAAGATGCACACAACCAATTACATGACGTCCTGTATTATTTTTGGGTCAAGATAGTCACCTGTCCGAAATGTCAGAAGACTGTGGATCTTTTTTCATCATATATCTTCTCACGTCATGCTTATGCATTGAAAAACCCTGAAGCAAAGGCAATATGTCCTAATTGTGGACAGATAAATATTTGCAGGTATGATTCAGAAAATTTGAGGTGCAAACACTGTAAAAAATTCTTCAATCCACAGAAGGGTCCTGCCAATGGCACTAGTGCCACATGCCCTCATTGTTCGGAAAGATTTTCCATAGCAAAAACAGTCAAGATATCTGGGGCATTTCCTTCACATAGGATGTATGCAAAGCTCGTTCTTAAGGATGGCGAGACAAAGGATTATCAGCCAATCGATATGTTTGATGAAGACCTCTATTCAAGAGCATCGAAGGAACTTGCCAAAAGGGAAAATCCCTATCCGATTGTATCTATATATCCGGGCTATAATACAAACCAGATTTTGAATTATAACTACAAATACTGGCATCAAATGTTCAATGACAGACAACTTCTTTGCCTTTCTATTCTTGCTGAAAGAATAAAGGAAATAAAAGACGATTCGATGCGCTCATTATTTGCCTGTCTTTTCTCCGGTTGTCTGGAATTCAACAATATGTTCGCCTCATTTAAAGGAGAGGGAACAGGTGCGGTACGGCATATGTTTTCGCATCACATCCTAAAACCAGAGAGAACTCCTCTTGAGGCCAACCTGTGGGGAACACCTAAAAGTTCCGGCTCTTTCTCGACATTATTCAGGAGCAGACTTATCAAGGCACTCGATTACCGTCAAAATCCGTTTGACCTAAGAGTAGAAAGGATAGACAAAAAATTGACCGGAAGTAAAGTTTTTGGTCTAAGCCGTCCACTGGGTACATCCATTGCAAAATCTTTTAGGGAATTTGATGAAAAAAACATGGACGCTTATCTATCATGTGGGGATTCTTCTTTTACTGACCTTCCTGATAACAGCGTAGACCTTGTGGTAACAGACCCTCCATTTTTTGACAACGTTCATTATTCCGAATTAGCCGACTTCTTTTATGTATGGATTAGACATATCCTGGGAGAAAGAGATATTTTCAAAGCGTCAACTACCAGAACAACAGGGGAGGTACAACACATTGACCCCAAAATATTTTCGGACAATTTATGCAGCGTATTCAAGGAATGCAACAGAATTTTAAGACCTGAAGGACTCTTGACCTTTACATATCACCATTCAAGACACGAGGGCTGGATATCTATTTTAGAAGCCATTGTAGAAAGCGGTTTTGTTTTGATCATTACCCATCCTGTTAAGGCTGAAATGTCGGTGGCAGCTCCCAAACAGCAGGCAAAAGAGCCCATAGATCTGGATATTATTTTTGTATGCCGTAAGAGAAGCGAGTGGCAATTGAAGGACTCCATAGAAATAGATCTCTGGAACAGTGCTAAAGAGGCTGCGGAAGAACAGATTATCCATTTTAATAAAGCAGGAAGACTTCTAAGCCGGAATGACATACGTGTTGTTCTTATGGGGCAGATAGTGAGCCGAATATCTCAAATTAAAGAGTTGAAATTGATGAAGATATTGTTAACCGATTTTGAGAGCCAGATTGAAGGCGATATTAATACGTTATACAAGCAGCAAGATATGACGGATACCAAATATCTCAGCGCCCAAACATCAATCTTCTAATTTGTTAGTCTGAAGTCGAGCCTGAATTTTCCACGGGGTTGAGTCTTTGTTTCTCGTTCCGGAACTGGAAAGGGATCAACTAATGTGGACACTTTCCAATCTATCGGGATATCTTTATCAAATCGGTAGCAATAAAATTCATTAAACTTACCTTCTGATATAGAGCGTCGCAAGATATTTGATAGAGATAGGTTTTTATATCTTTCATGAAGACTCTTGTCAGGATGAATAAGAGTGATTTGACGATTCATCTCTTTAGCGCCTAAGGGGTTGGCAAATACCAGCATGGGACGTTGCCGATTAAAGCCATCTTTATACGTTCCCAGTCCTATCTGTTTTGTCCTTTCACCAACAATAGACAAATAGAATTCAAAATCCTGATTCAACACGTTGCCATCACAAATCACAAGCGCCGTCAACTTAAAATATCCTTTTCTGTGCTCATCAGGCTCCTGGCAGATGAAAAGATAAAAACATCGTATGTTAAGTGGTCGATTGGCTGAATCGTAGATACGAACAGTTCCGCAGGGAGGTGTAGTGTTATAATCAAGTCCAGACTCTCTCGCAATCATTCCACTTTTGGCTCGTTCCAGTTTCTTAACTTCGACAGCGATTATCTTCGACAAATCGTCTCGAAGCTGTTGTGGAGTGGAATCTTTGCAAGTTTCGGAGCGAAGAACCACAAGATCAGGAGTTATAAGAGGCCCTCGTGCCTTTATGCAGCTTGAATTATTAGGCAAATCCTTTTTTAGAATCTCACTTATATACTCATCAAGCGGATCATCTTGTGTATTCCTTTTATCGCGTAAAGGGAAAGACACCGGATTCCCTTTTTCATCAAAGAATCTGTTCCTTAACAAAAGAAATATTTCGACAGCTAAATCTGTTAACATTCAATATCCCAATTATTTTTAATGGAGTATATCATAACAGAAGAAAAAGCGGATTGCTCGCGCTCGCTTGCCTTAGCTTATGGGGAAGTCCAAAAGACATAACAAACCAAAATAATCACATGCTCGACTACGCGTAACTGTGGAGTGCGCGGCGCGGCCATTGACAATAACCCTGAGAAGTAATAATCTTCTATGCAAATGTAGAATACGCTCAAAAAAAATAAATGATGTGCAGAAAGGAATGATAAAATATGAATACGGAAAAGAAAGTCCTTCGATTTGAAATTGATGGTCATTGGACAGTTCAGCATATGGCGCAACTCCTATCACACACACGCGACTTATATAATCTGAGCATCCTTCAGCAAGCCATTTATGAAGATTGGCATGATATGGAGAGGTTTTGGTTTGAGGTTATGGAATATCCTCCGTTTCGTAAGACATGGCGTCGCAAGTTCCTTCATCCCGGCATGATCCCCTTTTTTCCTTACAGCACAACAATTATTCCTGCTGATACAGAAGCTCTAAGCCGACTGACATCTTATTACTATCCTGACGAAGAACTTGAACTAAGGAAAATTATATACGGTTCGCCGGGTTTTACCGATTTGACGGGAATAGGAGAAGCAGTTGGACACGTAAAGGACTTCGTACTCAAAATAATAGAGCACTTTATTAACAAGAAGCAGCGGAATCTTGAAAATGAGGAAAGAGAACTGAGAAATCAAAAACTACGTCTTGAGAATGCACGAGAATTTATCAAAATCCTCAGAGAAGGTGGCTACACGGAAGCGGAGATCCGCAAAATGACAAATTGGGTCGATGAGCGACAAGATACTTATATTGTGCTTGTGGACTCTGGAAAGCTCAAGAAAGTTTATCTCAAAGAAGAAAATGACGATTCAGAAAATAAATAGGATTGAACAACAAAAAAATGTCGAGACGAAAGGGCATAACTCTCTGCAGTTTTATGCAAAGGATAGTTGCCCCTGCACCTCATTTAGGCATTCGGCGGAGAATAAAAGATGATAAATAAATCAAAAGCAACAAAAAATGTTGAAGCCGAGCGCACATTATGACTTGTGTCAATCGCCTCGAAAAGCTCTATTAATGAAAATACCTCATCGTGCCGATGTAACTATGGCATTTTCAGAACAGGAGGCTTTCGCCCACGCTGGCGAACTATATCGGGATTGGATTACTCGTAACACGCCTCCTCCCTCAGCGGAAATCGTCTCTGAACTCGAAACCAAAGTATTTCGTCCAGATGTTGAACTGCAACTTGCCGGGCTTTCGATTCTTGGGGCGCAAGAGTTTGCTGAACCAACACACTTAGTCCTTTCACTTGCCTGTTTTACTATTGACCATCTTCTCTGGGGCTGGTTTGCTGCCGTCAATTTTCACCCCCGCATTGCATTTTCACTTTCGCGCTCCGCTTTGGAGGCGTCAATATTTGGTATTGCGGCTGCCACAGATTATTCAACATTCAAGTCGATATGGAATAGTAGACATGGCACTGGCGGCACAGTATTAAAGGAGATGAAGAATCTTCCGAAGGATCTTCGTTGGTTTCTAAATTCTTCATGGAAAATGATGGCAGAATTGGGTCATGCCAGTAGCGGCCCCGTTTTATCCTCTTTGACAATGTTCTCTGACGGCGAACAGGTCAAAAGAGGTATAACATTTGCTGGCCAATTCGGCGGATCGCTTGATGGCCGCCAGCTTGACAACTGCGTTAATGCCTTCTGCATTGCTGCAACCGCCGGAACAGAGGCTATGAATATCGGCCTTAGACCTTCCTTTACACAGTCTACTGAGTGGTGTAGAAGGTTTGAAGAATTTCAAAGACAATTAGATACTGAAGGACCATTACCTGCTTACCTTGCAGAATATGTTGACGAATTCCGCAAATATTTTGGCAGGAAACCCCCTCGTGATGAGTCTGTATCAAAATTATAAAGAGATTGAAAATACAAGACACCGAACACGACAAAAAACCCGACTGGCAATAAGCGTGGTTTGGTTTTATGCTTGGCTGGTTGCGCCAGCGAGTTATATCTTTCGTTAACAGCAAATAAATGACAGCACAAGAAAATCATAAACTGCCAGAAAGTGCCTTGCAGCATTATGCAATTGCCTTATTTGATGTGTTAGGCTTTGCATCCATACTTCAAAATTTGGGCACAGAAAAGCTTTATTCAATTTACGATGAACTAATTAACAAAGCTATTATTGAGAAAACAAAAGACGGCATCAAGTTTTTAGGGGCAACTCGTGAGGGAATGTTCGTCGTCGGGACTCTTGAAATCAGATATGTTTATTTCAGTGACACAATCATTCTTTGGACACCATACAAAGAAGTATTTTTCCCCTTTTTTGTTTCAATTTGTTCTGAATTCATGATCGATGCAATCATAATCGGTCTGCCACTGAGAGGAGCTATGACAATTGGTGATGCAATTATGGACAGAAAAAAGGGGATTTACCTTGGCAAACCCCTAATTGAAGCAGCAAGATTGGAGAAAGCTCAAAATTGGATCGGACTGACTTTTGGCACATCATTTGGCACGATGAGCATTCATGAAGCAATGATAAATTTTACCGATATACAACTAAACTATATATCTCAAATGAAAGTGGGATTTGAATCTCTTAATTCAAGAATAGTCCTTGACTGGCCGTATAAAATGCGAGAACAAAACAGAACCCAAATAATAAAAGAAAGACTGACGGCCTTCATGACTCTCACGGACAAGAAGATTTATTACCAAAATACATTTGAATTCCTTGACCACTCTGAGAAAAACCAAAACTGGCACGTGGAAATGAAGAGGCAGGCCAGGGAACGACATAAACAAACTCAGGGCGAATGAAATTAAACAAAAAGAAAACTGTTAACAACGGCATGAGCCGACTGAGAATAGCCTCTGCGTTTTTTTGCAAAGGTTGGGTGCCCCAGTCGGCTCATACTCAGCATTAAACAATTCTTTTGCAAATCGGTAAGTTTATCATCTTGGTTAGAAGCAATAGCAGGTGTCACTATCCGAGAAAAATCCAATAGGTGTTTGTAATAGGGACAGTGGGATAAGTCTGAAACAACTCAATATGGAGTTTGACAGCCCTCCCCCGCCGATCCTTCCCCCCTCTGGACACCCCCCTTCCGGGCTCCCCCTCCAGTTAATGAACTCCCAAAGGGGGGAAGAACCTCAAGGGGGAGGATGCTGCTCGTGTCCGTCCCTCCACGGCCTCACTTAACTCATATTACTACTCGCAATTTTATATGCTGTGTTTTGCTCGCAGACATGAGTAAAGTTCGGTCATAATCGATCGTATCCCATCCTCTCCCGCACATTGTCTCCGCTCATTCTCCGACAAAGTGCATCCCTCTCCTTCCCCGGAAGGAAAGGGGGGAAGACATCAATAAGGAAGCTGGCAAAGGCTTTTCATAATCTGTTCACTGATCTTGCGGAGGTGGCAAGTTCGCGCCAGCTTATCAAAAGCCTTCGCCAGGGTATTCCGCTATCGCTCAATCACCCCGCCCGCCACACAACATAATACTGAGCTGTCGCACAGAATTATGTTGTTCCCGTCCGCCCCTCCAGGGACTCCCTGACAAAAAATGGTTTTTCTACCGGTTTAGGTCTATCGGCAGTTTAAAGGGCAAGTTAAAGAACGTAGCGTATTTTGCTTTAAAAATATGTTTAAGTAACTGATATATAATACTTTTATGGTAGTGTTAATAAAAAAAGGGGTACGCTACCATTTTTACCTATTGATTTTGTTGTGCACAATCTGTTTTACTAAACTAACGTTTTGTTAATGAGAGGTGGATATGGCAAAAACTAAACCAATAGGTGTAAGAATCGAGAACGATCTTTTCTCAAAGGTAATGAGGGCCGCCGCCCCCTGGGGGTTAAACCTCAGCAGGCTGGTGGAGAAATTACTCCTCTTTTTCATCCGATATCCGGAGGAGATCATTGAGTTTGAAAACAGAGATCCATTACAAGAAGAATTCGTAAAACTCTACAAACAGCCGGACCGGTCCCTGAGACTCATTCAGGAAAAAGGCATTCTTACCATGGGTCATTTGTACTGGATTGCAGACTTGCTGCAGCAGGCATGGCATAAGGCCGGGTCTGCCACAGCAGCGTGGGTCTTACAGGCAGTGACCGCACTTCAGATACTGGTTACAAAATACGAGCTGAAGCCCGAAATAATGAATTACCTTGAATCTTCATTTCCGGAAGAAGGCCAGAATCTTGCCGAGAAAATAAATAAATCGCTCTCTTTTCTTCAAAGCAGCCACAGGGTAGAATCCCATTATGCCGATGCAGTGGCAAAATGTTTTCTCTTTCTTGTGAGAGAGGGAGGACTTGATATAGCTGCGGATGTCTTGTCAGACATTAACAAGCTCTTCATGCCATGGTGTATCTGGGTTGCAAAAAGGGCCCTTCAGAAAGAACCATTCCTGAAGGAAGTCGATACATCACCTTTGCTCAGGAAACAGGCTTTTCCTGAAAAGAGTGTTTTGATAAACAAGGTTCGAGTCCAGGTTGAGGTTTACTTTTCAGATGAAGGAACCGGCCCCTTTCATGCAGGGAAACAGCCTTTCAGCTGCGGATTTACCATTTCAGACGGCAAGCGCACAAAGGTCACTTTCGCCTGTGTTTCACAGTCCTTTTATGAACTCATTGAGACTGTTGCTCAACTCGGTGAAAACAAGGAAATTTCACGATTCGGCTCCTGGGAAATTATGAGGAATAGCAGGGAGGGTTACTATTCCGTGAGGAAAGACGGAGTACTGGTTTTTCTCGAAAAAGAGGAGATAGAGGAATTTATCGATTCGGTAAGAGAGCTCTATAAGCGTGAAGATGTGCAGCAGGACTTATTGAAAGAGTACGTGGAGGTATACGGTGCCGTATAGGAACCATAAACATCAAAGCATCTACCTCGACGAAAAGCTCGACAAGCGCATATCCGACGCTGCCGTCTCAGAAAAGAAAAGCAAGAACAAGATGATAAATGAGCTGATACGCATAGGACTTTCCAAAAGGGACGAAGACATATTTGGTCTGGAAGCAATAGCAAAGACAATGAAAGCAGATCTCCAGTTAACCAGGGACGAGATCAAAAGGCAATCAAACCGCTTAGCAACACTGCTCTTAAAGGTCGGGATGCACACAATAGCTGGCCGCTACCAGACTACCCATACCTATGCCAAACTAAC
>VGWX01000082.1 GCA_016873615.1 Nitrospira sp.
CTACATGGATGTCATTCCCGCTTGTCGGGTCACCTCTTCTCCTCAGCGAACCCGCCTGAGTGCGGGAGCGACTCGCCGAGGCGAGAATCTTTCTGCAAAACCCAGAAGGATTGCGGACAAGCGGGAATGACAAAAATATTAACAATGTCGTTTTACTAATGACCGTATTAGTATATAAAAAGGAAAGGAGACATTATGAGTCTGATAAAAATCATGCCGTGTCTTGATATGAAAGATGGGAGGGTAGTAAAAGGCATAAATTTTGTAAATTTGAAAGACGCCGGCGATCCTGTGGAGAATGCTGCTTTTTACCAAAAAGAAGGGGCTGATGAGTTAGCAATGCTGGATATAGCAGCAACAGTAGAAAATCGCGGGACAAGATTGGAATGGGTTAAAAACGTATCATCAGTAATCAATATCCCCCTGACAGTAGGTGGCGGCATTTCAACTATTGAAGATATTGAACTTGTATTAGGAGCCGGAGCTAATAAAATTTCGATGAACAGCGCTGCTGTTAAGAATCCGGATCTGATCAGACAGGCAGCTAAAGCTTATGGTTCAGAGAGAATAACAGTTGCTGTTGATGCCAGAAGAAATAAACAGATGCCTTCCGGGTTTGAATTAGTTGTTTCAGGAGGAACAAAACCTGCAGGCAAGGATGCAATAGTATGGGCAAGGCAATGTCAGGATTTAGGAGCCGGTGTAATCCTTCCTACAAGTATGGATGGCGACGGAACCCAGGCCGGATATGATTTAGAGTTTACAAAGGCTATCTCTGATGCTGTTGATTTGCCGGTAGTAGCTTCTGGCGGAGCTGGTAAATTGGAGCATTTTTTTGAGGCAGCTACACAGGGAGGCGCAGTGATTCTTTTAGCTGCTTCTGTATTCCACTATCGCATATTCAGCATTAAAGAAGTTAAAGAATATCTAAAGCAAAAAGGCTTAGAGGTCAATCTGTAATAATTCAGATCAGGATGTAAATATACTGCCTTTTGAGCAATCATCAGGGCTTTTTCTGTAACCATTCTGCTGTGGTGTATGAGAAAATGGTAAGCCTTTGATTCCCGGGGATAGTATTTTCCGATAATTATCAGCGGGTCTATGCTACTCATTACCTCTCAGTGAAGTATTCAGGACATGTTTTAACTCTTCTATTGAATATGGCTTTGAAAGAGCGCCTTTGAATCCGTATTCTTTGTAATTGATCATATGCGGATCAAGCGAATGACCGCTTGATACAATAGCAATAGCATCAGGGTCGATTGTGAGAAGCTGTTTTATCGCTTCAGCGCCTCCCATGCCTCCTTGTATTACGAGATCTACTATCACAGCATTAAAGGGATATCCTGATTCCCTGGCTTTCCTGTATTTTTCAAGGGCATCAGAGCCGTCACCGGCAATTTCAACATCATATCCTAAACGAACCAGTGTCCGGCGGATGAAATTGCAGAAGATTTCATCATCATCCATTATAAGGATTCTCCCCTTGTACGCAGCAGGATCTTCTGATGTTTTATTTCCTGTCATGAGATCAAAGCCAGTTGTCATAGTTTATCACATTTATTGCAGAAGGAGATAACGATGCTCTCTGACAAAAATGAGTCGCTGGGAATAATTGATCGCTATAGAATACTTGACAAGTACATACTCAATTGATATTATATGATTAACTGAAGGAGGAGCGATGGCTACTGATGCGAAAGACTATTATAAAACCCTTGGAGTAGATAAAAATGCTTCGCAGGATGAGATAAAAAAGGCATTCAGGAAGCTCGCGCGCAAATATCATCCTGACCTGAACCCAGGCGATAAGGTCGCGGAGCAGAAGTTCAAGGAACTGAACGAGGCTTATGAGGTATTGAGTGATACAAAGAAAAGGGCTGAATATGACCAGTTTGGCAGCTCTCCGTTTGGAGCGGGCGGCCCTGGTTTTGAAGGCTTCAGGCCCTATGACTCAAGGGATGCATTTGAGTTTGGTGGGTTTGGTGATATGTTTTCGGATCTTTTCGGCGCTGCAAGGCCGGAGGCGCAGTATGCAAAAGGTCCTGATATGGTCATGGGGCTTGAACTTTCCCTGCAGGAGGCATTTTCAGGTGTAACAAAAACTATTGCTTATAACAGAGAAGCAGCTTGCAAACCATGTAGTGGTTCAGGGTCTGAGTCTTCACAGGTATGTGATGCGTGCAAAGGCACCGGAAGCATTAAAATGTCGAAGGGTTTTTTCAAGATGGCCCAGCCATGTCATGTTTGCGGAGGTAAAGGAAGGAAGATAACAAAGGCCTGTCCTGTCTGTGCCGGAAGGGGAAAAACCCCTCATACAGAAACCCTCAAGGTGAAAATCCCCAGGGGCGCGGATACCGGCTCAAGGGTAAAATTAAGAGGAATGGGGGGGGCCGGCATAGGCGGTGGCGCGTCCGGAGATCTTTTTATAGAAATAACCGTAAGGCCGCATCCTGTTTTCAGGAGAAAAGGAGATGACATCTTTCTTGACCTGCCTGTTACGTTTGGTGAGGCTGCTCTCGGAGCAAAGATTGAGGTGCCGACTATTGACGGCATAGCAGCAATGACGCTTCCGCCGGGCACACAGGGAGGCCAGAGGTTAAAGCTTTCAGGGAAAGGTTTTCCTTCGCCTAAAACCGGTAACAGAGGCAACCAGTATGTTGATATAAAAATTGTGGTGCCAAAGGATCTGGATAATAAAGCGAAGGAAAAGATAAAAGAATTGGATGCGCTATATAAAGAAGACCCGAGAAGGAGGTTGTTACAGAAATGATAGACGCAGGAGACAAGAAACAACCTTTATTTATGATCAGCGTGGTATCAAGGATGCTGAAAGTTCATCCGCAGACCCTGCGCTTATATGAGCGGGAGGGCCTGATTGCTCCTCATAGGACGAGAAGGTCACGCTTGTATTCACAGGAGGATGTCGAGAGACTGGCTATGATCCTTCGTCTCACAAGGGAGCTTGGCGTCAACAGGTCAGGGGTAGAGATAATCCTGAGACTCAGGCACAGGCTGGAGGCATTTCAGAGGGAGATGGAGGAGATGATGCCTTTTCTTGAGGATGATATAAGGAAAGATTTTCTGAAAAGGTTCAGGAAGATTTTTTATGAGGATTAGACGTGAAAACAAACATTGTTCGAAAATTTATTTAACTTGATAAGGTTATTGAAAGTATCTTTATTCGGTCTATTTACTGAAGAGTTCCTAATGCCATCAGTTAAAGGTACACTTCCGCACTCAGGCGGATTCGCCGAGGCGAAAAGGTATCAAAAAATAAATTTTCTCACAACATCTGTTTTCACTCATTATAAGGATTTGCATGAAGGGAGGTTTTTAAATGGATAAATTTACGATGAAGAGCCAGGAGGCGATACAGGAGGCGCAGAGATTTGCCGAGAAAAAAGGGAACCAGCAGATTGATGCGGAACACATGCTCTGGGCGCTTCTTGAGGATGAGGAGGGTGTCGCCTCTCAGATACTGAAGCGGATCGGAATCAACACCAAAGCCCTCCGGCAGGATGCTGAAGAGGCCGTTGATAAATTCCCGAAGGTAATAGGCGCAACGCCTTTGGGACAGATTTATATATCTCCGAGACTGAAAGGGGTGTTTGAGAATGCCCATAAGAGCGCTGAGCATCTGAAGGACGAATATGTGAGCGTTGAACATCTGCTCATTTCACTTGTATCGATTGGCGGCGCATGTTCCGACCTTCTGAAGAAATATGGCGCGTCTGCAGATAAGGCGCTTGCAGCAATGAGGGAGATACGCGGTGCACAGCGGGTGACAGACCCCAATCCTGAAGATAAATATCAGGCGCTTAAGAAGTTCAGCCGTGACCTTACAGAATTTGCAAAAAAAGGAAAACTCGACCCGGTCATCGGCAGGGATGATGAGATAAGGAGGATCATACAGGTCCTCTCGCGCAGGACAAAGAATAATCCTGTCCTTATCGGCGAGCCGGGCGTTGGTAAGACTGCTATAGCGGAAGGTCTTGCACAGAGGATCGTCGCAGGAGATGTGCCTGAAACACTGAAGGACAAAAAAGTCGCTGCCCTTGACATGGGCGCTATTGTTGCCGGTTCAAAATTCAGGGGAGAGTTTGAAGAGAGACTTAAGGCGGTGCTGAAGGATATTGAACAGTCAGACGGCAAGGTCATTCTGTTCATAGATGAACTGCACACCCTTGTCGGCGCAGGAGCAGCAGAGGGAGCGATTGATGCATCGAACATGCTCAAACCTGCACTTGCAAGGGGAGACCTGAGGTGTGTCGGAGCCACAACGATTGATGAGTACAGAAAACATATTGAAAAAGATCCGGCATTCGAGAGGAGATTTCAGCCTGTCCTCGTCAAAGAGCCGGGTGTTGAAGACACAATTTCCATCCTCCGTGGCCTCAAGGAACGGTATGAGGTTCATCACGGAGTCAAGATTAAAGACTCAGCCCTGATTGCTGCTGCTGTGCTCTCGAACAGATATATCACAGACAGGTTTCTTCCTGATAAAGCTATTGACCTTATCGATGAATCAGCATCTAAACTCAGGATGGAGATAGACAGCATGCCGGTAGAACTGGATGAGATCGAGAGGAAACTCCGTCAGTATGAGATAGAAAAACAGGCGGTGATGAGAGAGGATTCGAAGGAATCCAGAGAGAAACTGGATAAGATAAAGAAGGAGATGGCAGAACTCCAGGTGAGACGGGATGAATTCAGGGCACAGTGGATGACCGAGAAAGAAATTATTGCAAAGATCCGGGAATACAAGGAGCAGATTGAGAAGACAAAGATAGAATCTGAAAGAGCCGAGCGTGAAGGTGACCTGACTAAGGCATCAGAGCTGAGATACGGGAAGCTGCTCGAACTCCAGAGGGCGCTTGAAGGGGAGAACAGCAGGCTTCTTGAGGCGCAGAAAAGAAGGAAAATGCTGAAAGAGGAAGTGGACGAAGAGGACATTGCAGAAGTCGTCTCCAAGTGGACCGGGATTCCCGTCAGCAGGATGCTCGAAGGCGAAGTGCAGAAACTGCTTCAGATGGACGATCGTCTCAGGCTGAGGGTTGTCGGACAGGATGAGGCGATTGAGGCTGTATCGAATGCAGTGAGGAGGGCGCGCGCAGGGATTCAGGACCCGAACAGACCTATCGGATCGTTCATCTTCCTCGGGCCTACCGGTGTTGGAAAGACAGAGCTTGCGAGGGCGCTCGCAGAATTTCTGTTTGACGATGAAAACTCAATGATCCGGATAGACATGTCCGAATATCAGGAAAGGCATACGGTCTCACGGCTTATCGGCGCTCCTCCGGGCTATGTGGGCTATGAAGAAGGAGGGCAGCTTACAGAAGCAGTGAGGAGAAAACCGTATTCGGTAATCCTGTTTGATGAGGTAGAAAAAGCCCATCCCGAGGTATTCAATCTCCTGCTGCAATTGCTGGACGATGGAAGGCTTACAGACAGCCACGGCAGAACCGTTGATTTCAGGAATAGCGTGGTTATTATGACATCGAATATCGGAAGTGTGCATATACAGGAGATGCTTAAAGAGAAGGCAAAAAAGCCTGATGCTTACTGGGTCAGCAGCAATGAAGAACTGAAGGAAAGGATCATGGAAGACCTGCAGTCGTTTTTCAGGCCTGAGTTTCTGAACAGGGTTGATGAGATAATAGTCTTTAATCCGCTGACAAAAGAACTCCTCAAGCAGATAGTCGAGATACAGGTCAGCAGGATGAAGAAATATATCAGGGAAAAGAATGTTGACATAAAGCTGACTGACAGCGCCAGGGAATATTTTGCAGATATCGGCTTTGACCCGGTCTATGGCGCAAGGCCATTGAAAAGGGCGCTGCAGAAAGAGATACTGAACCTCCTTGCAATGAAGATACTTGACAGGACATTTCAGGAAGGGGATACGGTTGTGGTTGATTTTGCAGATGAGAAAATCACATTTACAAAAGAGGTGGCTGTTGAATTGGAATTATAAGGGTTTACACAACTAAAAAAACGACTGCATTAGTAGTTGACGGATTGTTTTTTTCTGGTACAATTGGTGAGTAAAGGTTAAAAAATGACGCATGAAACTCAGAATGGAAAAATTCCCTATTATCTAATTGTTATGTTTCTACTCTTGTCGGTAACCATCTGGGTCGGAGGGTATCTCTACTACGAGGATCAAAAAAAGGAAATTAAAAAGGACAAACTGGAAGACCTTTCCGCCATTGCAGACCTGAAGGTGAGCCAGATAGTAAACTGGCGGCAGGAGCGCCTGGCAGACGCAAATAATATTTTCGACAACAAGCTGATTATTCCCCACATCCAGCAGTTCCTTGCAGGTTCATCGGCATATAAGCAGGAGATTTTCAGATGGCTCGAAAGCATCCAGAAATATTACCTGTATAAAAATGTCATCCTCCTTGATACAGAGGGCAATATCCGTCTGAAAGTGATAAACGGACAGGAGGTAATCGGCCCTGATGCAAAAAGGCTGGCTGAAGAAGCAATGCAGAGCAGGAAGATTATTTTTTCAGACCTGTACCGGAGCAAGGTCAGGGACGTAATACGTCTCACCATCGCCGTCCCTTTGCTTGCATCAAAAGGCTCTGATACTATTCCGATAGGAGTTGTCCTGTTACGGATTGATCCCTATCAGTTCCTCTATCCGTTGATTCAGTCATGGCCAACACCAAGCCGTACAGCCGAAACCGTCTTATTCCGGCGTGAAGGCAATGAAGTCCTGTATCTGAATGAACTCCGGCATAAGAAGGATACTGCCCTGAACCTCCGGTTCTCAATAAATGAAGAGCGGTTACCTGCGGCAATGGCTATGCGCGGGATAACAGGGGTCAATGAAGGTGTTGATTATCGTGGTGTTCCGGTGCTCGCTGTAGCCCAGCCAATCCCTGATTCTCCCTGGTTTCTTGTAACCAAGGTTGACAGGGATGAGATTTTTGCACCTATTTATGATCGGCTCGGTTTTGTCGTATTTGTGGTCAGCCTTCTGATTCTCTGCACGAGTATAACTATTGGATTTATATGGCGCAAACAGAATGCAGAGTTTTACCGGGAGAAGTATGAGACAGAAATGGGAAAAAGGGAACTGGCAGAGCGTTATGAGTTGCTGACAAGGCATGCCAACGACATCATCCTGAGTCTGGACCAGGACTGGAAAATCGTCGATGCGAATAAGAGGGCGGTCATATCTTATGGATATACACTGGATGAACTGCGGCAGATGAATATCAAAGCGCTGCGTGCGCCTGAAGCACGAGCTCTTCTTGTTTCACAGATGGGTCAGGTGCAGGAACATGAAGGGCTTGTCTTTGAGACAATACATCAGAAGAAAGACGGCACAGTCTTCCCGGTGGAAGTCAGTTCACGTGCAATAGAAATTGAAGGCGGAAAAGTCTACCAGAATATAATCAGGGATATCTCTGAACGTAAGAAGGCTGAAGCTGATTTGCTGGAAAGTGAAGAACGTCTGAGAGCAGTCATAGAAGCCGGTATGGATGGTATTATTGTGGTGAACGAGCATGGCAAGATTGTTCTTTTTAACGCTGCTGCTGAAGGCTTATTCCTTTATTCATCTGATGAGGCGCTGCAGAAACCGGCCAGTATGTTATTGCTTGAAGAAACAGCAGATGCCCATCAAAAAAGAGTGGAAAAATTTCTCAGTAACGGAGTCGGACAGTGCGGACATATAGGCCGACGGACTGAGAGAACCTTCAGGCGAAAGGACGGAAGTAAGTTTGACGGGGAAATTACAATGGCAGGCGGAAGATCAGAGAGTGCGCGCCTTGTTGTTGTTACGATCCACGATATTACAGAACGAAAAAAGTCAGAGGATGAAATCCGCAAACTAAATGAAGAACTTGAGGAAAGGGTTATCCAGCGCACCCTGCAGCTTGAAGATATAAACAGAAGACTCGAAGATGAGATCATTGAGCGCAATCGGGCAGAAGCAGAAATCAGCGAGCTGAATAAATTATTACAGCATCGCGCCCTGGAACTTGAGGCTATCAACAAAGAGCTTGAGGCGTTCAGCTACTCTGTGTCACACGACCTGAGAGCGCCGTTAAGGAGCATCGACGGATTCAGTAAGGCATTACTCGAAGACTATCATGAAAAACTTGAGGGAGAAGGCAGGGACTACCTTCAGCGTATCCGCAGGGCAAGTCAGCACATGGGGCAACTGATTGACGATCTGCTGAATCTGTCAAGGGTCGCCCGTAATGAAATGCATCAGGACTTAGTTGATTTGAGCGAACTGGTGAAGGAAATAGCCTCAGATCTTCAGACAGCCCGTAGTGATCGCATTGTAAAGTTTATTATTGAGGATGGTGTGACGGTGAAAGGGGATGCCCGGTTACTCTGTATTTTGCTCGAAAATCTCATAGGGAATGCATGGAAATTTACCGCAAAACTTTCAGGGCCAATAATTCAATTTGGTGTTATACAGTACGAAGGGAAGCCGGCATATTTTATACGCGATAACGGCGCCGGCTTTGATATTACATATGCGGACAAACTGTTCGGGGCTTTTCAGCGTCTGCATACGCAGGCTGAATTTCCGGGTACCGGAATAGGCCTTGCTATTGTCTACCGCATTGTCCAGCGTCATGGCGGAAAGGTATGGGCTGAAGGAGAGACAGGCAAAGGAGCAACGTTCTATTTCACATTATAGATAGGGGGAAACATGAAGGACAAAATTATACTCCTGGTAGAAGACAATCCGGACGATGTGGAACTGGCTGTTCGCGCGCTCAAAAAAAATAATATCCTGAATGAGGTAGTTGTAGCAGGAGACGGCGCTGAAGCCCTGGATTATCTCTTCGGCGCCGGGAAATATGAAGGCCGGGGCATGAGCATCATGCCGGAGGTTATTCTGCTTGATCTGAAACTGCCGAAGATTGACGGCCTGGAGGTGTTAAAACATCTGCGTGCGGATGAAAGGACAAAACTTCTTCCGGTGGTTATCCTCACCTCATCAAGGGAAGAGCAGGATGTGATTAATAGTTATACATCTGGAGCAAACAGCTATATCCGAAAGCCTGTAGATTTCGACCAGTTCACTGAAGCTGTAAGACAATTGGGATTGTATTGGCTGGTTCTCAATGAACTGCCTCCGAAAAAAATATAAGGAGTGATACGATGGGCATTCCACTGAAGGTTTTAATAGTTGAGGATTCAGAAGACGATGCTTTGCTGATATTGCGTGAACTCCGGCGCGGAGGATATGATCCTTATTATGAACGGGTTCAGACAGCAGAAGAGATGAAGGCGTCATTGGGAAACCGGTCATGGGATATTGTTTTGTCGGATTATCATATGCCGAACTTCGATGGAATAAATGCACTGAAACTTTTGCAGGAAAAAGACAGTGATATCCCTTTCATCCTGGTCTCCGGACTTATCGGCGAAGAAACAGCAGTAGAGGCCATGAAGGCAGGGGCAAATGATTACATTATGAAAGATAATCTGAAACGGCTTGTGCCGGCTATTGAGCGTGAACTGCGAGAAGCTGTAATCAGGCATGATCGCAGGCAGACACGGAAAGCACTGAAAGAGTCTGAAAACCTGTACAGGGCGATTTTTGAGAATACAGGAACCGCTTCAATAATTTTTGAGGATGATATGATAATTTCCCTCGCAAACAGAGAATGTGAAAAACTATCAGGTTATTCAAGGGAAGAAGTGGAGGGAAGGAAAAAATGGACTGAATTCATCCTGAAAGACGACCTTGCAAAAATGATAGAGTATCATAAGTTAAGAGGCATTAACCCTGATTCAGCGCCAAAAAATTATGAGTTTCATTTTGTTAACAGAGCAGGTGATATCAGAGACGTTTTTCTGACTGTTGATGTAATCCCGGGCACAAAAAAACGCATAGCTTCTCTTCTGGATGTCACCGAGCGCAAGAAGTCTGAAGAGGCGCTGAAAAAGAGTGAAAAAGAACTTAAAAAGCGCATCAAAGAGCTTGAGGAGTTTTATGATATTGCTGTCGGCAGGGAACTCAGGATGAAGGAATTGAAAGAAGAAATTGAGAGTTTAAAGAAGGAACTGAAGAAATAGCAAAATAAGGCATGTTATTATAAAATATTAAAGATACTAAGGAGTTCATAAGTAAAGCCACACACCCTCACCCTTGCCCTCTCCCCTCAAGGGAGAGGGGACTTAAGAATCGCCCCTCCC
>VGWX01000083.1 GCA_016873615.1 Nitrospira sp.
TTGTCGAGGTTCATTCTTTCCTCAAATCTATATAACAGCAGATTTTATGAGGGCGCAAACAACAACTAACCACCGTTAGATATGCTTGAGAAGTGTTTATTTAAAATAGAAAGTGTTAAATGCACAGACAATGTCTTCTTTTTTAGTCCCCGACATTCTCCAAATATTATTGTTCATTGTAATCTCAAGAATTGATAACCATTCCGTAGCGGTCATTTCCATTTTTTCTTTTTTATAATAATAATCGGCAACCATCCTAATTGCCATTGGACCACATGCATAATCATCTTTTGACTGATAGTGTCGGGGGACATTGAGAATCATTTCTATACCAACTTGTCGTTTCCCGGGTTTTTGAAAAAATATAGCATATTAGATATTCTCTCTATAGTATTTGCATATTTCCATATGCTTCCTCTTGTTTTATTTTTTGATTTTTAATTATATCTTCAAGAGTACCATACTTACCATCATACCAAGTATCAGTTCCCTCCAATATAACTACAAGCAAAGTAGACCTACGAAAACATTTAACAACAGCATTTCAATAACTTACACCATCGTGTGGCGTATAATCTCTATCATAATAATAAACTCGCCTAAATGTATCTGAGGACTTACCTCTACCACTCATTATTACTTTGCCATTATGCAATGTAAATGTAACAAAAGGTGCCTTTGATAATTTTAAAGAATTAGTTATTTTAAAAATCTTAATTATGTCTCGCTACATAGAAAAGTCATCCGGTGCATTGTCCTCTGGCTCTATTCTGCCTCTTTCTCCAATATGAATTAAACGGATTCTTTCGTGAGGTGATAAAACGGGCGGTTCTGTAAGTTCACGGCTATTGTAGTTAGGAGAGTAAATATAAATAAGAATCTTTTCAGCTATTTGTATGTCTGCTTTCCAGACTTAATCGGTTAAGTGTCTTTTAGGATCATAGACTCTTCCAAGATAAATATGTACATCTTCATCTTTTTGATCTTTACCCAACCAACTCTTATGTTCTTTGAATCGTTGAGAAAACGTGCGTTCAGTAGTTATGCCAATATAGAGTAATGAATGCTTCCCACATAAGGGATGGGCGCCGTATATTTGATATAGTCCATAGTCCTCGCCATCCCAAAGCGGAGCTTCTCCCGCTCTATTCATTTTTTCAATTACTTCATCGACTTTGATTGGCCCATCCCATTCTATTTTGATTTCATACGATTTCATGATGTCACCTCAGTTTTTTCAGATAAAATATTTTGTCCGCCTTCTCATCTGTGCTGGTCTGTATAAAGCCATACTTCCTATATAACAATGCGCTGCTCTTTCATTTTCATCAAAAGAGGAATATAGCTTAAGAACTGAAAAGCCTCTTTTTGAGGCTTCTAACATTGAAAATTCCAGCAACATAGAGCCAAGGCCATGACGCCGATGCTGAGGGTGAACACCAAACCAACCGAGCCACGCAACAGACTTGTCCTTGTAATCGTGATATAACCCTGTCACTCCAACAATTTCTCCATGAGGATTTGCAGCTAACCAATATTGTTGCTTTGAATTGGGTTGCGTTAAGCTGTCTCTAAAACTTTGTTTTGCAATTTTTTGATCTGGCTTGTAAGGAAAAACGGCTTCCATGAGTGCAATAGTTTCTTTCAAAAGTTCTTTTGACAACGGGATTATCTTGTAATCACCATAAACATTTTGCAATCTAAATCCTCACCGATCTATTTATTGCATTTGCCATTATCGTATGCGCTAACATTTATTTTTAGGCGATGTCCATATATGCTTAAAAGATTATTCCTTCTCAGGTGGATTGTCAATGAATTTTGCCGGAAAGCTGCTTGTAGATTTTTTTGCATATTATCGTTTGAACTATATACATTTCAGTTTTAGATTTCGGATGCATTGTTCAGGAAGTACAAAACGAGGAAAATAATCTTGAACGCCGTTGATTTCTATGTCTATTCTCTTCTTTGAAGGGTCTACGAAATACATCTTCCAGATGATTACTATTGATCAAAAAATTAATCATATAATGAAAGGAGGGATGTGCATACTATTTCGAGACCGTTCATGTTTGGAAAATCTGTCTCTTATTTCACAAACTTCACATTCATGAGATGAGTTGAACAGGAGATGCAGGGGTCGTAGGACCTGACGAGCATTTCAACAGCGAGTGTTATTTCTTCTTCACTTTTGTCAAGAATCTCCGGGACCAATTTCATCATATCGTGCTCTATATTTGCGGTATTCTGGTTTGTAGGGATAATGCAGTTGGCATTTGTGATCGCGCCGTTCTCATCCGTATGATAATTATGGAACAGGACGCCTCTTGGGACTTCGACTGCTCCCACACCATTCCCTGCTCTAACAGGAATCCTCCGCTGCTCATTTAATCCGACAACGATTTCCTCGTCATAATTCAGGGGATTATTCTTCAGGTCTTCGAGTATTCCAGTGGCATGTTCAAGACAATGGACAGATTCAACTAATTGTGCCACGGTATTCAGGAACGGATTGATGCACTTGGGCTTCAGGCCTACTGCCGAGGCAATCTGCTTCGCCTTTGGATGAAGCTTTTCAGCATTCAGGTTGAACCTTGCCAGCGCCCCCACTGCATAAGATTCCCTGCTGAGTTTCGTATGTTTAGCTGAGGAATGGGGAACTACAAATTCATTCGTGATCTTTCTGTATTCTTTCTTGTGCATCCTTACACCGTCTGTGGAACCGATATCGCCCATCAGAAGAGGATATTCAGCGTCATCGCTTACCAAAGCCACATATTCCGTGTCACGCTCGAATTCGGGGAATTTCAGTGTTGCAGCAAGTTCTACAGTTTCATCCATATCATGCCTAATGCTGATTAACATATTGAGCATGGCATCAATGTCTTTTAGTCTCGGTAGCTTGGTAAACCCACCCACGATTGCAGATATGGGATGGACATGACGGCCGACAAGTATATCACAAAGGTCATTGCAGGTTTTTTTCATTCTTAAAGCCCTGCGGACAACCTCACCATGTGTCTGAATGAGCGGCACAAAACTCTTGACACCCAGAAGGTCGGGAGCCACCAGCACATAGATGTGCAGGATGTGGCTGTCGAGCATCTCAAGATCAAGAAGTAATTTTCTGAGTTTTGTGGTCTGTTCCGTGGGAATGATGCCAAGGGCATCTTCTGCTGCCTGAATTGAGGCGAGAGTATGTCCGCATGCGCAGATACCGCATATCCTGCTGGTTATATGCTGTGCCTCAAATACTGAACGGCCTCTCAGCATCCCCTCGAAAAAACGTGGCGCTTCAACAATGTCGAGACGGCAGGTCTCCAGTTTGCCATCCTTCACATTGATAACGATATTTCCATGCCCTTCAACCCTTGTGATATATTCAACATTGATATTTACATTCTTTTTCATATTATGTGAGCTCCCTGCATTTGTTATACATATTCATTTTATTCAGGATAAGTTCCATCGGGATATTGTATTTTGCCAGCACGTCCTGAGCGCCTTTTTCATTTGGGTTACTGACCATGCCGCGGCAGCCATAACAGATATTGCCGTTGTTTATGCACCATGAATTGCAACCGGCCCTTGTGACAGGACCGAGACAGGTTACCTGCCGGTCATACATGCAGACATTCTCATTCAGCTTGCATTCGACACATACAGGGTAATCAGGCGGGTAATAAGGTATTCCCTGTAAGGCAGCCTTTATTAATGCAACAAATTCCGGTATATACATCGGGCAGCCATGGACGAAATAATCTACTTTGACAACCTGGTGAACAGCTTTGGTCAATTCTGTCGGGAAAAACCGGTAGCTGTCTCCGTAAACATATTTTCTTATATCGTCAAGGCCGAAATTGTTCTTCATGCCGTTTACACCGCCTATTGTTGCACAGGAGCCGATGGCAATCAGAATCTTTGCTTTTTTCCGTATCTGCTTTATCCTCTTGACTGCATGGGGATCAGTAATGCTTCCTTCTATAATGGCGATATCCAGCTTCTTCCCCCACTTTTCAGACATGACTTCTCTCCATTCAAGCACATCAATAGAACCGAGGACGCTTAAGACGTCTTCGCCCATGTTTGCAATCTGCAACTGACATCCTTCACAGCAGGCAAAATCAAAAATACCGACTTTTGGTTTCTTCATGCTAAAATGCCTCGCTCAAGTTTTTGATTCGTTCATAATGAAAGACCGGCCCATCCTGACAAACATAGAGATTCTGTATCTGGCATCGGCCGCATTTTCCATTGCCGCATTTCATATTGCGTTCAAAGGATAAGAGAATCTGGTTTTCCGGAATTCCCTTGGCCAGAAGCTCTTTGATAACAAAGTTATACATGATCGGGGGACCGACAACTGCGGCAAAAGTCCTTATCGGATCAATATCAACCCCCGGTATGAGCGTTGTGATCACCCCTACATTGCCGGCCCAGTCAGGGTCTGCACGGTCTACGGTGCAGGCATAATGGAGGTCTGTGCGCTTGTTCCAGTCCTCAAGTTCGTCGCCAAAGAGCATCTCTTTCGGCTCTTTGCATCCGAACAGGATATGTACCTTTCCGAAATCCCGGCGGTTGTCAAGGATATAAGTAATCAAAGAACGTAAAGGAGCAATCCCCAATCCGCCTGCGATTATCAATAAATCATTCCCCTCAAGTATTCTGATGGGAAAGCCTTTTCCATACGGCCCCCTTATATCTATCTCATCTCCTGCCTTTAATTTATGGAGGCTCCGGGTAACTTTTCCGACAGCCCTTACACAAAGGTCAAAGGAATCACGTTTTACAGGGGATGAGCAGACGGAAATGGGAACTTCACCGATACCCGGGAGAGAGACCATAATAAACTGTCCTGGTTCGTGATCGAGTGGACTGTTCTCTCTGAGCGCTATCTCAAAAAACTTTTCATTTGCAGTCATCTTTTTCGTATGAAGGATCTTTGCCTTTTTTAATCTATAACCGGAATCTTTTAAAGCCACTTTTTCCATACTCTGTCCTCACTCTCTTTTATCAGTTCATTGAGGGTCTCTTTCAGACTGATGCCAGCCATGCATGTGCGGGTGCACCTGCCGCACCCTGTGCAGAAGAAACGTGAAAATCTGTCGACGGAATACCTGAATTTACGGTAATACCGGTGTCTCTGTCTTGCCGAGCGCTCCTTCCTGAAGTTTATGCCGCCGGCAACTCTTGCGAATGGCTCAAGCTGACAGGAATCCCATATGCGAAATCTGACCCCATTCTTCAAACTCAGGTCAAGCTCATCCCGTATGTCAAAACAGTAGCATGACGGACATACATTCGTACAGTTTCCGCATGCGAGGCATCGTTCATCCAGATCTTTCCAGACCCTTGCCCTGAAAGACTTATCGAACAATTCCGGGAGTTTTTTGCTTTCTATCGGGACTTCATTGCTGAATACCTTTCTCTTATGGTCACGTAACCTTTCCAGATCGTTCATATGCGACACATCAGCTTTTTCAAAAAATCCGGTAACATCAACGATTTCATCTCCGATCTGAGTCTTCACATGGACAATGAAATAATCTCCCAGGTCCGTGAAAAAAAGGTCATAGCCGCCGCCTGGAAAGCTTGCATTTACTAAATGACAGCTTGCATATTCATCACAATATTCATTGCATTCCAGTCCGATGAGGGTTATCCTGTTCTTCCGGGTAAGATAATTGTAATCTTTCGGACGTTCTGAAAAGACCATATTCAGACACTGGATGCCGGCAAGGTCGCAGGTATGAGCCCCGAAGATTGTCATCGGTTCGAGCTCAACAACAGCTTCGGCGTCAGCTCCCTTTGCCATTTTAAACTCAAGAAGGGTTTCGCGTTGCGGCATGAAGAATTTCTTCAGCGGCAGGACAGTAGGGATATATTTGAGAGCGATATCGCTGCCCGAGGAAACTTCTTCAAATGCGAAATTATTGTAACCTTTTGATACCGGAGCAATCAGTTTCTGCATCTTCGAAAGTCTTGAGATGAAATCATTGAACCGTTCCTTTTTCAGGATCACATATTGCATGTCTTCCATTTTTATCCTCTTCAGTTATTTAGAGTCTGCTTATAAGCTCTATATTTTAACACCCTCCTCAAACCCTCCTCTACGAGTCGTAGACCCTCAAGGGAGGGGCGATTTTACTTCCCTCTCCCTTGAGGGGAGAGGGCAAGGGTGAGGGTGTTAAACAGCTTATACAAAGACTCTAATTAAAGTATTATTATAATAGCTTTGATAAAAGTCAGTTAAGAAAAATGAAACAGCAAATGACTGACAACCAGTTTAATATAAGAACTTGTATCTGCCTGTGTCAATAAAAGAATTTTAGCCTTATAATAGGTTTTAACACAACATGCAAGACTACTGAGAAACGTAGCAGAAGAGGAGGATTATGTTTGAAATATTACGGGCAATGATTTCAGGGGCAACTGCGGATTATGCCGACATAAGATATGAAATAATGAGAGAGACCCGGATTTTATTTCATGGCAGAGAGCTTTTTCATATAGGTTCAAATACAACTGACGGTTTTGTAATAAGGGTACTGAAGGATGGCGGTTTATCGTCAATAGCATTTACACGGGCAGATGATGCTGAAACAGCTCTTCATACTGCTGAAGAAAATGCTGCGCTTATAGCCAGGCATATAAAGAAACCTGTGGAGTTTGGAAAAACTGACATTATTCAGGATACTTTTCTGCCTGATATAGATGAAGACCCCCGGCAGATTTCGATTGACGAAAAACTTCAATTGACACGGAATTATAATTCCATACCCCTGAAATATGAAAAGGTCGCCACTACAAATATCTATTACAGCGAAGTCGTTCGCGAGAAATATTTTGTGAGCACAGAAGGAGCAAAGGTCAGGGAAGATCTTATTACCACTGGTTTAGGAGGATTAATTACCAGTAAAGACGGCACGCTCTCTCAAAATGTAAGGGTTGCTTTAGGCGGGAGCAACGGATTTGCCGTATTAAGGAATCAGGAAGAGGAATTTGAAAAAAGAACGGCAATAGCATTAGACCTTCTGCGTGCAGCGCCGGTTACCGGAGGGACATACAATATTGTGCTCAATCAGGACCTTGCAGGTGTGTTTACCCATGAGGCATTCGGCCATTTCTCAGAGGCTGATCTTATAGAAGATTCTACCATGAGGGAGAGAATGCAGACCGGAGCTCATCTTGGAAACGAAGCGCTCAATATCATCGATGACCCTTTAATGCCCGGACAGCTTGGTTTCTACTGTTACGATGATGAAGGTGTAAAAGCAAGGCAGGTTTCGCTTATGAAGCAGGGCGTACTTGTTGGCCGCCTGCATTCGAGGCGGACTGCGGCAGCATTTGGGGAAGGATTAACCGGTCACTGTGTTGCTGAAGATTATCGTTATGCTCCGATTGTGAGGATGGGCAATATTTTTATTAAACCCGGTGAAAAGACCCTTGAAGACCTTCTCGCGATGCTTGGTGACGGATTATACATCCTTGACAGTAAAGGAGGGCAGACAAGCGGAGAGAACTTTACCTTTGGAGCACAGTATGGCTATGTAATAAAAGAAGGAAAAATCAGAAACATGATCCGTGATATCAATATCACCGGGAATCTCTATCATACTCTGAAAAATATCACTGCTGTCGGAAATGATATAGTCCTGAGCAAGACAGGAGGGTGCGGCAAAGGGCAGTTGAATATCCGTTCCTGTCATGGAGGCCCTCATATCCTGATCAACAATGTAGTTGTGGGAGGAATGTAATGGAGCAGTTACTGGAAATGGCGGGGAAGGTTAGCGACAAAGCTGAAATATACTCTGTTGATGTTAGGGGAGACAGTGTTTCATTTGAAAATGCACACCTGAAGGATATCGACAGCAGTATTCAATCAGGGGTAAGCCTGAGGATCATGAAGAATGGCATATTAGGTTTTGCATATACAAAAAACCTTGCTGACAGGGAAGGACTTATACAGAATGCCCTTGATTCTCTCAAGGGAGGAGTAGAGGGGTCATTCGACTTGCCTCTCACAAAGGATCTGCCTTCCCTTAACACATATGATCCTTTGGCAGAAACCCTGTCAAATTCGGCAATGGTGGAAGAATGCAGCAGGGTATGCGAGATCCTGTCCCGGAAGACAAAAGGACAGATAAACATCTCAGCATCCCGTTCGACAGGCAGCATAAGGATTATAAACAGTTCCGGAACATACCTGTCATGGAAATCCTCTGCGTATTATTTAAGTCCGCATATCCTCTATCCTTATTCTTCAGCTTCGTTGCATCGTGTCCTTAAGTCAAAAGGATTTGCAAAAGCCGCTGATGAATATCTGAATTTCCTTTCCGACACATATGATCAGTCATTAAAGGAAGTGAATCCTGAAGGAAGAAATCTGAAGGTGCTTTTATTGCCTGAGACCCTGTATGTATTAATATGGAGGCTTCAGACTGCAACAAGCGGCTTGAGTATTTACCAGAATATTTCTCCTCTGGCTCAAAAAAGCGGTGAAAAGATATTTGACGAAAGGCTCTCCATATACAGTGACCCGCTGAATGACAGCCTTCCCCATGCAAGGGCATTTGATGATGAAGGAACTCCATGCAGCTTTTTCCCCATTATCGAAAAAGGCGCGCTGAAGAATTTTTATTGTGACCTGTACTTTTCCATGAAACTGAAAACCCCTCCGACCGGGCATGGATTCAAAGGCTCAATATCATCTAAACCGGCGCCATTACTTACTCACCTATGTGTAGCGCCGGGAAATAAATCTATTTCTGAAATTCTAAAGTCCATTGACCGCGGAATAATCATTGCAGGCGCTTTGGGAGCGCACAGCGGCAACATTCCGAACGGGGATTTTTCAATAGGCGTTGCACCGGCGCTCTATGTTGAAAAAGGAGCAATAGCCGGACATGTGAAAGATGTCATGGTTGCCGGAAATATTTATGATACACTAAAAAAGGTTGCTGAGATAGAAGATACTGTTTATCCTTCTCACGGAGGAAATTTTCCGGCAATGCTGTTTGATAATATTAATGTAACTCTGAAAAAGTAGTAGCCGCAAACTTTCCGCTTCGGCGGAACGCCTGCGGCGATAGTTTACGCAGAATAGACGCAGGCTGTAGTTATAATAGATGTCGATCATCAAGGCTGCCTCCGCAGCCTTCCTCTTCCTGGTCTTCTTCCTCAATAATCACAAGCGTCAGGCCGCAATCTGAGCACTCAGTTTCATCGGCTCCCACAGGGGAACCGCACGCCGGGCACTTGCCCTGTTTGGCCAGTTCGTGAGAAGCCCGGAGTTCCGGATGGATTTCCCTGAAGTATTCCGCAATACGCTCCCGTGCCCTTTCAAGGTCTTCCTTAGACACGATCAGCCGGAATTTATCACGGCAATGGCCCTTGTTACAGCCGGCGTCGGATGTGATTGTGCAGGAAATACCGGCATCGATGAAAACGTTGTAGAGTTCACCCAACCACTTCAGATCGCCCTCCCTGACCACTGCTGAGTTTTCAATGGCCTTCTCCGCCAGTTGCTTCTTTTCCTCCTGCGCCCTTTTGTGCTCCTCATGCGAGAGGAGGACCGCACCGCAATCAGCGCATTTTTCAATATGCGGCAGATACTCAATTTCGCAATCAGGACATATCTTATTTCGGTTCATAGTTCAGGATAGGGAAAGTAAAATTTATTTTCCGGTTCACTCTATTATATTAGCAGAGCTTGGGACAAATTAGAGGCAAGAGGATGTTAGTGCCTTGTACACGGAACGGAGTAAAGGTAATATGTGAAATGCAGGAGGCAATGCCTAACCCATTAAGTTGACACGACTCGCCCCTTCGCTTTCTCACAGGAAGAAATATTTTTGTTGATACAAAAAGTTATGTCTGTTTTCTCGGAAAAGGAGCATGCCTCATGATCGCATTGCAGGGCGACCTACACCTACAAAGAAACAAAATCAGCCTATTGAAATAATTGAGACATACTGGCACAAATAGAAGTCTGATTTAATAGGCAGGCTTAAGGAGGTCGACGGAAGGGACATGACA
>VGWX01000084.1 GCA_016873615.1 Nitrospira sp.
CGACATTTCATCAGTTGAACCGTCATGACGTCTGCGTTTCAGGTACACACGGCGCGAACCGCGTCTAAAGAGTCTAGCCCTTCTTTCATCGTACCTTAACAGCATGTTTCCTCCTCACTTTTGTTATTGAAAGAATTTTGCCAAGTTATTAAAATGTCACAGTTTAGCATTGCTCTATTCTAAAAATCAAGCTGTACACTCTTCGCGAATTATTATTGTTTCTATTTTTTATCTTATAACAAAGCAACACGATATACAAGCAGTTTCCAATATTAACAAAATCAAAAAAATTTCATAAAATTACTAACTCTGAAGTAGCTCCTATGCAAACCAGACATAAGAGTGACCAGAAAAAGTTGAGGGAATAGACATACAATTGTTCCTACATCCCAAAAGAGAAAAGAGAGGATTTCCTTTACTATGGACTGATGTGATTAGGAGGTCATGAACTACATATCGGAGGGACAGGAACAGCCGAGGATATAGTCAGAAATTTCTTGTCAGAGATAGAAGATAAAGATAGCTTTAGCAGAGTCTTGCGAATTCCTCAGTTCATTGAGTGGATAGGCGACAATAGCTCAAACTTATACTACGAACGATACAAGGTATTTTTGGCATACATATCTGCATACGTCTTTGCTATCTGCCCAGATGAATGTCAACAATCACACCGACATATTTTTTGTCAAACAAACTCTTCGATGATGTCCTTAGTTTTCGCAAAAATAGTACCCCTGTTTATCTCATCAAAAGTGCGATATATCTCTCTAAAAATTTTCAGCTAATTGTTAGCTAATTAAATATCTGTCGATGATTGAAGCAGATATCGGAAAAAGACTGCAGGTAATAAGAAGGCTTAAAGTTCTACGATAGTGAAAAGAAAAAATGAATTAGCATAAAGATTTACTGACTGTTTACTGACTGTTTTTGCAGTGGTTTTTGATTAATAACATATTGATATTATTGAAATTAATGGCGGGAGCGTGTGGGAATCGAACCCACCCTGCCCGTTTGTAACAGGCAACACCGGATTTGAAGTCCGGGAGGGACACCAGAACCCTATGCACTCCCTTTGAAATATTTTACTTGTTCAGGCGGGATTTAGGCAACAGGAACAGACAGCAGTTTAGTTGCATTCTCCGGGCAGAATTAAAGCAGTTGTTCCTCAATGCATGTTTAGACACTTACTTCAACTCTATTTCTTCCTTTTTGTTTTGCCAAATACATAGCATCATCTACCCTTTTTATGAAAGTATCTTCAGTATCCTCTTTCTTAAACTGTGCTACCCCTAAACTGATTGTGATAGCGCCAACCTTGTCAAATATATATTGTTCTGTTCCTTTCCTGATCCTCTCTGCCAGGACTTCTGCTTTTTCTATATCTGTTTCAGGTGCGATGATGATAAATTCCTCGCCTCCCCATCTTACAAGAGAATCTATTCCACGGAGACGCTCTTTGACTATTTGCGTTAAGGTCTGCAATACATAGTCACCAACAGTATGACCGTAGGTATCGTTAACCTTTTTGAAGTGGTCTATGTCAAACATAATCATTGACAATGAATGACCATACCTTTTTGCCCTCTCCAGTTCCCTTTTAATAACTTCGTGGAATTTTGTCCTGTTATATACCTGTGTCAGTCTGTCTGTGGTCGCCAGTTTTTCGAGTTCGTGCTTCATTTGTTCGCGTTTTGTGATGTCGCGAATAATACCGGAGTAGAATGTCTTATCCTTTATCACCCACATTGAAACAGAAAACTCGATCGGGAAAACGCTCCCGTCCTTCCTCAGTCCCTGCTTCTCGTTTATTTCCCCGAAATACTTTGATTTGCCTGTAGCATGCACATGTATCAGCCCCATCTGGTGGGCTTGCCTGTATTGCTCGGGCATCAGCATAGTCAAAGGCCTGCCGAGGATTTCCTCTTCTGTATAGCCAAATATCCTTTCAGCGCTTTTATTCCAGAAAATAACATTCCCGTTTCTTTCAGCCAGAATAAATGCATCGACGGCTGTCTGGGCAATGTTACGGAATTTCTCCTCGCTTTCACGCAAGGCCTCTTCTGTCTGCTTTCGGCTGCTGATGTCCTCTATCAGACCATCGTACTTTACCAGTATCCCGTTTTCATCGTAATAAGGCACCATGGTATTTCTGATCCAAACCACTGTGCCGTCACGCCGGATTATCCTGTGTTCGACAGGCGGAACCGCATTGCCCTTCAAAATTTCTTTTATCGACTGGCCTACAATTTCCCAGTCATCAGGATAAATCATGGAGCGCCATAAATATGGATTGGATACATAATCCTCAGGGTCAAAGCCTGTGATGCCAAAACATCCCCTGCTGTGCCAGGTTGAGACTGCTTTTCCATCCGTAATTTCAACTGAATAAATATAGGTGGTCACAGCATTTACCATCTTTTTATAACGTTCTTCGCTGTTTCTCAGAGCTTCCTCTGTCTGATTACGATCAGCTTCTCTCTCTTCCAATTGAGCAAGTCGTTGACGCGTTTCATTCAATTCGCTTATGAGCTGGTCTTTTGTTTTTTCTTCTTGCATTATGCTTTCCTCAATGAAAAGGCATTCTTACCTCAATATTATCATATTATTTTATAATGTTACTGAATATATTGTTTCAGATATAATCAAGAGAAAAGAGAAAAGGAATAGGAGCGATATGAAGATTGAGCATTATTCTTTCGGCAGAATAACCATTGAAGGGAAGACATATACCTCTGATATTATTATCTATCAGGGGAAGGTTAATGCTTCATGGTGGCGAAAACAAGGGCATAACCTTGAAATTGCCGACCTTGTTGATGTTCTCGCTGCACAGCCTGAGGTCCTTGTGGTCGGTACCGGAGCTATGGGGCTGATGAAGGTTCCAAAGGAGACTATATCGCACCTTCAATCAAAGGGTATCGAAGTTCATGTTGCGAGAACAGGAGAGGCGGTTGCAATCTTCAATAAACTTCAGAAGGATAAGGTCGCCATTGCAGCTTTTCATCTTACTTGTTAATACATATCCGGTCTTCTGTCATCAAAAATATTGTTCAAATGGTTTAGATCCTTGTTTCTTGCTGTTTCAGGATTAATCTCTGCGATTAAGAGAGCTTCATCATCCTCCGGCGCTCTTATAACAATCTTTCCTTCCGGTGAAGTAATCTGGCTCTGGCCTATAAATCTCAGAGATTGTCCTGCTTTCCTGTTTTCTTCTCCAACCCTGTTTGCTGTTACAGCGAAAACCCTGTTTTCAAGACAGCGAATTGGCATTGCAGCAGGGCAGTATGGCAGAACCAGGTTTGAGGGATGGGTGATGATATCTGCTCCCATTAGCGCAAGCGCCCTCATTGCCTCGGGGAAAAACCAGTCAAAACATATCATGATGCCTATCCGGCCTGCTTTTGTATCCCAGACCTTAAATCCTGTGTCGCCGGGACTGAAATAGAGCTTCTCCTCAAAAAAAAGGTGTGTTTTACGATAAACCCCTATGAATCCATCCGGGCCTGTTAGAACAGCGCTGTTAAAAAAACTGTCTCCATCTCTTTCAGGCAGACCTGCAACAAGATAAATACCTTTCTGCCGGGATAGTTCTGAAAGGCGCGCAGTGGTATCTCCATCTGGTATCGGCTCTGAAAGCCCTGATACTTCTTCCTGTGAAACAAACTGATACCCTGTTGCGAAAAACTCCGGAAGAACGATAAGGTCTGCATCAGCATCTGTTATTGCAGAAAGAACCTTTTTCAGATTTTCTTCCTTTTTGCCAAAGGCTGGATTGAATTGATAAAACCCTGCTTTCATAAAGATAAAATAACATCAATCAGCGGATAAGAACAATGTATAAATTATTAAAATATAATACAGTTTTGACTTTTATTCTCAATTATGTCATTATAACAGCGAAGTTTCAGAAGTTTTTGTCATTTAGAAGGCCACAAAGACTTTTAGCTTTGTGGCCTTTTTTTATTGCGGTTATTCTGAAACTTTAGTTTATAAGTATAAGGAGGTAAAAAATGGCTAAAGGAGTTGTAAAGTGGTTTAATGAGTCCAAAGGGTTTGGCTTTATCACAAGAGAAGACGGCACCGACATTTTTGTCCACTATTCTTCTATCCAGGGCGACGGATTCAAGTCCCTTGCTGAAGGTGATGCGGTCAGCTTTGATACTGAACAGGGCCCGAAGGGTCTTAAAGCAATCAATGTAGTCAGACAATAATTGATGAGAGAAGTTCTCCTTACCATAGTAGGGAGAACTTCTTTATTTTGAGGGTTCAATGGCACATAAACAGAATTATGTGGATAAAATGGAACAGACCAGGCAGCAGAGGCTTGCTTCTGGTTTGGTTTCTGAGCGCTTTCCTGAAGTTTCAGATATAGTAATCAATATGACGTACTATCAGAAAGGATTAAATCCGGTTATGATGGTCCGCATTGTCAATTTTTTGCCGTCACGGCATGCTTATTTTAATATGGATTGCATGATAAAGGGTTGTGTCGATGGCGGTTTTGATTTAACTTCAGTGATTAGCCAAATGATTAAGAGCCATAAAAAGACAGGAAAGGGAAAGCTCGTCTGCAATGGAAAGAGTGAGGGCCTTGCCTCAGACCATGCAAGTATCGATTATGAAGTTATGATAAAGTACAACAAAAGGTAAGAGGAGAGGGTTAGCCTGTTACCTGTTTCAGCCAATCTAAATAATCTTCAGATCCGTCAACAACAGGCATTGCAATTATCTCAGGCACTTTATAGCTATGGAGCGCTTTGACTTTTTTCATGAGAGGATCAAAGAGATGTTTTTGGGTTTTTGCGATCATAAGGACCTCGGCTTCATCCTCAATTTTCCCTTCCCAGCTATATATAGAACGGATATTTTTGATTATGTTTACACATCCGGCAAGCCTGGCTTCAACCACTGCCCTTGAAATCTTTGCCGCCTCATCCTCACTGGAAGCGGTCATGAATACAATGAGATTATCCATTAACCATCCTTTGCCAGTTTAATATAGTATTCTTTATCCAGCAGTCTTCTCTTTATGTCAATCCCGGCTGAATAGCCTCCGATTGAACCATCGGATTCGATAATACGGTGACAGGGAAAAATAATGGGAATCGGATTTTTACCGAGCGCCTGTCCAACAGCCCTGAAGGCATTCGGCTTTTCAACTTTTTCAGCGAGCCATTTATATGTTCTTGTCTCTCCAAATGGAATTTCCCGAAGGGTTAGCCAGACTTTTTTCTCAAATTCCGTACCTTTTGTAAGAGACATCTTCTGTGTGAAATCATCTTTGCCATTTTCAAAATATTCCCCGAGTTCCTTTATTATCACGGAAGGGGCAGTTCCTTTTCTTAAAATCTCATGCGGTTTACTGAATTCGATCCCCCTCAGGAGTTTACCTGTGAAAATGAGGTAAATTTTTCCTACAGGGCTTTCGAACGTATCGTAATAAGAATCAGGACTGTTCGACCTCTTGTCGTTCATACTGGTCTTTGGAGTAGACCTCAACTCTGTCGCCCCCTTTGTTAAATGCACGCGCTAATGCCTTTTCAGCGCATAAGAGAAATTCTTCTGTTGATTGTCCGTCAAGAAAGGTAAGTCCTATGCTGGCTGTTAAATGACCTTTAGGCTGGGAATCCTCGTAAATGAAGGGGTAGTTTTTTATTATCGCATTAAACCTGTTGCTCATCGAAAGAGCTGCTGTGACAACAGTATTTGGAAGGATAATAGCAAAAGAATCACCACCGTAGCGTACCACAACATCGGACCCCCTGATATTTTTTCTGATGAGTTCAGCAACCTTTTTAAGCGTTATATTGCCGTAATATTCACTATGCTTTTTCAGATATTGGCTAAAATAATCCAGATCAAGGAGAAGAAGGTTTAAAGGAATCTTGTACCTTGTTGCCCTTTCTACTTCCTGGGCGAGTCTGATCTGGAAATACCTGTGGCTGAATACACCGGTAACCTCATCTATGAGTCCTGCTCTCCTTGGATACAACATTTCGAGTTCTTTTATATGTCCAACTAATTCTTTTGTGTCAAAGGCATATTTCTGAACAATCCTCTCAATCTTGCCTACAAAAGTCAGCCTATCCTCGACAGAAATGTCTTTTTCTGTAAGTATAAATATAGGGATGTCTTTTGTAGAAGGATTTTCCTTTATAATCTTTATCACTTCAAACCCGAGCATGTCAGGAAGCGTGAAATCAAGCAATATAACTGCCGGCCTTAATGCATTCGCAAGCTCTATCCCCCTTTTGCCGTTAAGGGCGGTATAGATGAGAAAACCCTGTTGTTCAAATATCTCTTTAAAGGAGTTTGTGACCTCTTCTTCTGATTCTATGAGGAGCACAGAGATAGGAAGAAGCCTTTTACCTTTAGAAATAGTCAGTTCCTCGAGCTTCGAAAAGAGGGCTTCTTTGTCCAGGGGTTTCATTAGATAGTCTGTTGCCCCAAGGGCAAATGCAAGGTCCTTATTATCGACTATGGAATGTATTATTACGGGTATCTCCGCTGTCTGCTGGTCGCTCTTCAGCTGTTGTAAGACCTCCCAGCCATCTTTCTTGGGAAGCAGAACATCTAACGTTATGGCAAAAGGCTGAAGGTTTTTTGCCTTCTCAACGGCTTCTTCACCGTTAAACGCATGCGCTACTTTATATCCCGCCTGTGAGAGATGCAGGGTAAGAAGCTCTGCTGTCGAAAGGTCATCCTCTACAACAAGGATCAATGGAGACTCTTCTTTCATCCATGGGAAATTCAGACTTACTGCTTCTGCTTCAATGTTTTCAGGGCTGCTCACCTCTGCAGCAGGAGATGTAACAGGCATCACAAACGAGAATGTACTGCCTTCGCCGAGATTGCTCTCGACAGAGATGTTCCCTCCATGCAGTTCAACGAGCTTCTTAGTGAGGGCCAGTCCCAGACCAACACCCCCATGTTTCTTTGAGAAAGATGTGCTGGCCTGTTCAAACTCATCAAAAATCCTTTCCTTGTCTTCAAGGCCAATTCCGATACCGGTATCCTGAATGGAAAATCTGAGAAATTCAAGGCTATGCATTGAAGAGGGATAATGCTTATCGAAATTCTCTTCCTTTATTACGCTAACTTTTACCATTCCACCTTCAGGGGTGAACTTTATGGCATTGGAAAGCAGGTTGTAGAGTATCTGTTTCAGTTTGACCCTGTCTGCTGTGATCGTCCGGATCCCTTCCCCTATCGAGACTATAATTTCTATGAACTTATTCTCAGCAAGGGACTTCATGATATTCATGACCTCGCTTATAGCGTCGTCAACGAGAAAGGTTTCATATACCATTTCATATTTGCCTGCCTCTATCTTTGCAAGATCAAGGACGTTGTTTATAAGTTCAAGGAGATGTTTCCCTGAAGAGTATATATTTTTAATATACCTCTCCTGATTTTCAGAGATATTGCCAAAAGTTCTGTCGAGCAGGACATCAGAGAACCCGATGATTGAATTCAACGGAGTTCTCAATTCATGGCTCATATTTGCTATGAACCTTCCCTTGAGCTGGTTGGCATATTCCAGCTCCCTGTTAATCTTCTCAAGTTGTTCAGTCCTGTCTATGACCTTTTTCTCGAGGTTATTTTTCAGATCTTCAAGTTCTCTTGATTTTTCTTCAACAGCCTTTTTTAGTTCTCTTTCCTCCTGCAGGCCCGTAAAAATAAAAATTAAACCTGAATTTGTCCCGTCCTGATCTTTCAGTCCTATAGCATGCAGCCGTGCATCGATTTCCCTTCCACCAGACCCGATAAGGGTAACCTCATAATTGTTCAGGGCTGTTTTGATTGCAAGTTCGTTCTTCATTACTTCCCAGATGTCATCCTTTAAGAATGACTTAATGTACTTGCCTGTTAAATACTGGCTTGGGTAGTCGAGCAATATATTTGTTCGTTCATTGCATACGCTGATCAAACCTGCGGGGTCTGTAATGAAAACCATATTATCTGAGGATTCAACAAGATTCAGTGATTCAAGCCTGAGAGCCTCCATTTTTTTGAATAATCCAAATCTTTCTATACATAACCCTGAAAGGACAGTTAAGAGGTTTAAAGAAGCCTTCTGTCTCTCGGAGAATTGCCTTGGCTTAAAATCGTCTATGTACAGGATTCCGGCAACCTTATCCTGTAAAACCACAGGGCAGGCAAGCATGGCCCTTATTTTTTCACTAATCAATGCCGGGTTGTTTCTTGTATAGTCGACCTTAAGGGTATCATGTATCGCTACAATCTCTTTATTGTGTAGAATCACATCTGTTAACCCACCCGGCATTACACTCCAGGATTTGTTATCAGTAAATCTTTTACTCAGACCCTTGGACGCGATAAATCTCATCTCCCCATTATCGTAAATAGCGATACTTCCGGCAGGGGCATCGGATATCTCGAGAGCCTTCTCAAGAACCAGACCCATGAAATCATTGAACTGATCTGCGATCCCGAGTTTTAACATTAAACTGACAACAGTCTTCTGATTTTCTATTGTCTTTATAGCCTCTATTCTTGCCCGTTTTTGCTTTTCTATGGTTTCCCAAAGGAGTCTTGCACCCACTCCCTCAATAACCTCTGTCTTGTTCCCCGAGGTCTCTCTTATAACATTGCTGAGCTTAAAGTCTCCAGTGACATTAATGACCATTTCCGGATTAGCAGAGCAGAAGGCCTGTATATTATCAAATACAGGGATATTCCATTTCTTGGCAAGTATAACCCCGGGAGAATCCTCTTTCTTCTCGTATATACCGACCAGCTCTGTGTTTGTATCCCCTCTGAGGAGGGAAAGAAGGGCGCTGGCGCCTATGTTACCGCCTGCAATCGCCAACCTAAGCATCTAATTTAACCCCCTTTTTAGCCGGAGAGAACATCATATCCATAAAATAGCTGAGCAGTTCAGCGTCCCATTGTCCGCTATGCTGTTCAATCTGCATTGTTTCGAGTGTTACCTTAACAGATCTGCGGTCACGATACGGACGTACTGAGACCATTGCATCAAAGGAATCAACAATCGATAGAATCCGTGCCATCAGGGGGATATCTCTTCCTCCAATTCCATCAGGGAAGCCTTTCCCATCCCACCGTTCATGATGGTGACGTATTGCAGGCAATATCTTCTTCATAGAAAAAAGTGGCCGGCATAATTCCTCACCGAGTAAAGTGTGTGTTTTAAACATCTCTACTTCTTCTCTGGTCAAAGGGCCTGGTTTGTTGAGCAATGACTCACTGAGGCATATCTTACCTATGTCATGCAGTATTCCAGCCTTGTTCATCTCTTTTTTGTCTTTTTCGGCAAGTCCGAGGAATGACACAAAATCTGTTGAGAGCTTGCTGACACGTGTTGAATGCCCTTTTGTATATGGATCCCTTGCTTCCATTGCAACAGCAAGGGTCAGGATAATGTTTTCTGAGTGATCGAGTTCTTCGTTTAATGCCTTGAGCTTAAGCAAAGATTTTATCTTTATAAGCAGTTCTGTTGTGTCAAAGGGTTTACTGATGAAATCGTCTGCTCCTGACTGAATGCCCTTGATTTTACTTCCTCTATCAGTGAGGGCTGTGAGGAGTATTACAGGGAAAAACCGCTTCCCGGACATATCCTTGAGTCTGCTGCATAATTCGAAGCCGTCTATCCCGGGCATCATAACATCCAGCACCGCAAGGTCGACTGGAGATTTACTGAATATATCGATAGCGCTATTTGCGCCAAGCGCTGTGAAAACCCTGAACCCTTCTTTTATAAAAACAGCCTCCATCAGTTCAAGGTTCGACTGAATATCGTCAACAACCAGAATAGCGGGCGTCTCTTTTTCAATAAGACATTCAAAAGGACCCATTTAGAAGATTAAAGCATTAGCAGGATATTTTGTCAAGAAAATTCTTTTATAATAGAGTGTTACATTAAATACTTAACCTTATTCTTAAAATGAGGTGATTCTAAAAAGGCAGGGTTAAGGGA